>JAHEDA010000067.1 GCA_024641445.1 Gammaproteobacteria bacterium | reverse complement strand
CTAATGATCTCGGATGTCCCGGGTGATGACCCCAGTGTTATCGGTTCCGGCATGCTCTTAGCCCCAACTCACACCCTACCGGCAGACCTCCATGCGAAATGGCTCGCGCCCTATGCCATCCGCCACGATCCAGGCGAAAGTGCTGGCCAGGCAACCGAGGTAGACGTTACGACCACCGTCATCGCCACGAATACCGATATGTGTAACGGGGCCGCCTCGCTGGCAAGAGAATTGGGTTATCGGGTCACTGTTCACGCTGGCGGTTTAAATGGGCGACAAGACGAAGTCATCGACGGGATACTTCGCGACCTCAGTGCGGACACCTCGGACATTATTATCTGGGGCGGCGAGACGACCCTCCGATTACCCGAACAGACCGGAGAGGGTGGACGGAATCAACACCTCGCATTGCAGTTGGCCAAACAATTGCGGGGGCGTAAGGATGTGGTCGTCCTGGTTGCGGCGAGCGATGGCACCGACGGACCAACGGACGCCGCCGGGGCGATCATCGACGGTGAGAGTATTCTGCGCGGTGAATCCGCAGGACTTGAGCTGGAGCGACATCTCACGCACGCCAATGCCGGGCCCTTCCTCGCGAGTAGTGGCGACCTCCTGGATACCGGGCCGACCGGTACCAATGTGATGGACATCGTAATTGCCTGGAAGGGGCCGCACTTCTGATAAGATCTGAGAATGTCCAATCCCGATTTTTTGTTTGACCTCGCCTACACCTGTCTGCACGAGACTGATCCCGCGCAGAAATGTAAATTGAGCCACGCGGCCGCTGAGAAGTGGAACGCAGGTCTGGTGCAATTGCAGGCGAGCCAGGATGTCGTCAGTATCCCGATACCGGGGCGTCCCACTCAACCCGTCCTGGTTGCCCCGCGCGAGTTGTCTCGCCGTTCTACCACTAGCCCAGAGGGTCTTGCGGCCCTGATCCACGCCCTCTGTCATATCGAATTCAATGCCATCAACCTTGCCTGGGATGCGGTGTATCGCTTTCGCGAAATGCCAGAGGATTTTTATAGCGACTGGATCCGTGTGGCCGAAGAGGAGTCCTATCACTTCCAATTACTGCGGGCGCACCTGCAAGGGCTCGGGTATGATTATGGCGACTTCCCCGCACACAACGGCCTGTGGGAGATGGCCTTGGCAACGGACCAGGACCCCATGGTCCGTATGGCGCTGGTGCCACGTGTGTTGGAGGCGCGGGGACTGGATGCCACCCCGGGTATTCAACGGCGCCTGCGTGAGGCCGGTGATGATGCCGCCGTGGCGATACTGGATATCGTGCAGCGTGATGAGATTGGCCACGTCGCGGTGGGGACGCGTTGGTTTCGCTATTGTTGTGAGCAGCGGGGCTTGGCCCCGAGTGCGACCTTTTTCGGATTGTTACGGGAACACATGAAGGGGCGTATCCGCGCGCCGATGGCCCGCGACGCCCGCGAGGCAGCGGGCTTTAGCCAAGAAGAACTTGATTATCTGGAGGGTATGGTTTGATATGAAGGCAAAATGGTTTGTCATTGTTAGCGTGATGTTGGCGAGTACGCTGGTTGTTACGGCCTGCCACAAGAAGGGGAGTGACGGAATCGCGACCTACCTGTTATTCACCGAACAAGAGGCCAAGGGTAGTCCCTATCAAACCCGCATCCTGGTGACAAAGGATTTTGTTCGCTTCGACGACGGTGCGGAACACGGCGACTTCATTCTGTTTGACCGTGTCAAACAACAGATTGTTAGCATCACCGTGAGTAACAAGCAGGCCATGGTGATCTCGAAACATGAGGTGACGATAAAGCCCCCCGTCGATTTGGCGCTTTCACAAAAGCAATTGGGTAGCATGCAGGATGCCCCTGCCATCGAAGGTAATAAACCCCAGCACTATCAACTTCTCGCGAAGGGGAAGGTTTGTCAGGATGTGGTGACCGTCCCCGATTTATTACCTGATTACGTCAGTGCTATGCGGGAATTCAATCTCATCCTGGCGGGTGACAGTGCGGCAACTCTGAATTTAATACCCGCTGATGTGCAGGATGATTGTGAGATGGCCCGCAGCGTATTTGCCCCCAATCGAGCGCTGGAGTTTGGCCTTCCCGTGCAGGAGTGGGATAGTCGTGGTTACCGTCGCAGCCTGATGGATTATAAACGCGACTTTAAGGTTGAGCCCGCATTGTTTGTCATCCCCAAGGACTACAAGCACATCTCGATTGAAGAGATTCGGGGTGGTCAGTAGGGGCAGGTGGAGTCGATGATGCAGATTCGGGTGGCATTCAAGCAGGCGGTGCGCGAGGTGTTCTCTCGTCCGGAGGGGCAGATCGCGTCACTCGACGGCTTGCGTGCCATCGCTATCACGCTCGTGGTGATCTTTCATTGTTTCTATTTTTCTAAAGGTCTGTTTGGAAAAAATACCGATGCCTTCTTCGCCTTTATGAATACCTTACCATCCTGGATGGGCTGGGTGTGGCAGGGTGATAAGGGCGTTGACATCTTCTTTGTCTTGTCGGGGTTCTTGATCGCCTTTACGCTTTTTAAGCAGCAGACGAAGAACGCAGTGATTGATTGGCGCGGGTTCTTCAAAAAGCGCCTCTATCGAATCATGCCGGTGTATGTGTTTTGTCTGCTGATTGCGCTCGCACTGATGCGGGATAATGCGCAGTACGTGTGGGCCAATCTCTTGTTCGTCAATAATTTCTTACCCTATGCTAAGCAATACCTCCTCTACACCTGGGCGGTGAGTGTGGAGATGCAGTTTTACCTGCTGTTTCCGCTGATTTTTATGGCCTTGATGCGGTGGCGTGGAAACAGGGTGGCGCTGCTCCTTGGCCTGTTGGCCGCCGCACTCATCTTGCGCTTCCTGATCGTTTGGAGCATCCCCGCACTTTACGAGTTGGCCCCCTATATCCATATCTGGGGACTGGAGGGAAGTGGCCCACGTTTCAGCGAGGCCTTGTACGTCAACCTGTATACGCGGATTAGTCCCTTTATACTTGGAATATTGGCCGCCTATCTGTTGACATTTCACAAGCCGCCACTTCAGGCGTGGTTTACCCGGCATCGGTATGTGTTCAATCTATTTATTGTAGTGGGACTGCTGATGCTGTTTATCTCGGCCTCGGTCTCGATCGAAAATCCACAGGCATACTACAATCGTCACTTTAACCCCTTGTTGAATCTTTTATATGTGGTGGGTAATCGAAGTTTCTTCAGTCTGGGGATTACGATCCTGATCTTTGGGAGTTTTTTTCCGCACGGCATCGCGCAGTGGGTGAATGGTTTTTTGTCCTGGCGTATTTTTTATCCACTCGCGCGGGTTTCTTACTCGATATATCTATTTCACGCGGTGTTCATTATCCCCGCTGCCTTGGTTGTGCATGGTAGTGCTGAAGTGGCTAGTCTGGTGCAGACCCTGGATTACACCAAACTAATTATGATTGCCTTTGTTACGATCGGCCTGAGTCTGGGTTTTGGGATATTAACCTACGCCTTCATCGAGAGACCATTTTTGCGAATGGCGCTTGTAAAAAATAGTTGAGGTGGCGTAGCTGCAGCGTATTTATCTTCTGTGTAGATAGTTTAGTTCTACCTATCCGAAGGTTACCAACTCACAGCCCTCAGGCGAACATTCAAGCATGCCCCCAGTGGTGTACCAATCCCCGAGTACAATGCGTTGTGCCGTCACACCATTGAGATTGAGATCATGCATTGCGGGTCGATGGGTGTGACCATGGATCATTCGTGCGACGTTGGAGGTTTTGAAGGCATCAATCACGGCGTTCGGATTTACATCCATGATGATCTCGGCCTTGGTGCTGGTCTCGCTTTTGCTCATATTACGAAACTGGCGTGCCAGGGCCAGGCGTTCTTGTCGTGTCTTGGCGAGGAGTTCACGCTGCCATCCCGGGTTGCGTACAGTACCGCGAAACTGTTGATAGGCGATGTCATCCGTGCAGAGGGTATCGCCGTGCATCAGTACGGTGGGGATGCCATAGAGATCGATAGTAGTGGGGTCTTCAATCAGGGTGCAGCCACACATTTGTGCGAAGCCCTCCTGCATCAGAAAGTCCCGGTTGCCATGCATGATGTAGACTGGCACGCCACTGTCACTTAACTCATGTAATGCCGTAATGGACTCTTGATATTCAGGCAGGACCATATCATCGCCAAGCCAGGCCTCAAACAGGTCACCCAGGATATAGAGTGCCTCGGCACTGCGCGCTCGCACGCGCAGGAAGTCGAGGAAAATAGCTGTGATGTGCGGACGCTCGGCGCTGAGGTGTAAGTCCGAGATGAACAGGGTGCTCATAGTCAGCCGCTGTGATGGATCTTATTCAGTGATCTCAACGCTGTTGATCAGAATATCATCCACGGGTACGTCCTGATGAAAACCCATTGAGGTCGTGGCTACGGCCTTGATGGCATCGACCACATCCATTCCATCGACGACCTTGCCAAACACACAATAGCCATAACCATCGGGGGTGGGGGAGCGGAAGTCCAGAAACTTATTGTCGACGACATTGATAAAAAACTGCGCCGTTGCGGAGTTGGGGTCCGGGGTACGCGCCATGGCGATGGTGCCGCGCTGATTGCCCAAGCCGTTATCGGCCTCATTCTTGATAGGCGCGTTGGCGGGTTTCTCACGCAGTCCAGACTTCATACCACCACCCTGGATCATGAAGTTCTCAATTACACGGTGGAAGATGGTGCCGTCGTAAAAACCATCTTTGGCATAGGCAAGAAAATTCTTTACCGTAATAGGCGCCTTGGTGCTATTGAGTTCCAGAGTGATGTCACCCTTGCTGGTGTGTAGAATTACCATGATTAGTTTTCCTTCTTGTTAACGGCTGCTGGTGCAGCGGGGACGGGTGTTGGTGCGGCCGCAGGTGCAGTCGCCGCATCAACGCGTACAAGCTGCTTGATAATGATCAGCTTCGTCGGGGCGTCGCTACGGAAGGGGCCGCCAGCGCCGGTTGGTACCTGTTTGATAGTGTCAACCACGTCCATACCCTGGACGACCTTGCCAAAGACGCAATAGCCCCAGCCGCGTGGCGTGTTGTCGGTGTGATCCAGAAAATCATTGTCTTTGACGTTGATAAAGAACTGGGCAGTGGCGGAGTGTGGGTCAAAGGTGCGGGCCATGGCGATGGTACCGCGCAGGTTCTTAAGCCCATTTTCCGCCTCGTTCATGATCGGGAGCTGGGTTGGCTTGCTCACGTATTGATCGGTAAAGCCGCCACCCTGGATCATGAAGTCGTTGATGACACGATGAAAAATGGTGCCGTTGTAAAAGCCACTATCAACGTACTTGAGGAAGTTCTCTACGGTCTTGGGGGCCTTGTCGGGATTTAGCTCCAGAACGATATTTCCAACATTGGTTTCCAGTCGTACCTTGACCGGGCTTGCCGCCTGTACAGGACTGATCAGGAGTGCGACAAGTGTAAATACGGGAAGAAGGATTCGTAGGGCGAACATGGTTCCGGGCTCCTTGCAAGGGGAAAGGTGTGGGGTCGCATGATAAAGGGTTTACACCTCGTATAAAAGGGCGGTCTTCATGCTTTCACCAACCGGGTAAATTTTGTCTGCCGAGACGAATTCCGTTAACCTACGCGACGTGAATACTCTAACCAAACCCAAGACGCGTTTTGCCCCCAGCCCCACCGGATTCATGCACCTCGGCAATGCCCGGACGGCCTTGTTTAATGCCCTGTTAGCCGTGCAGCAACAGGGTATTTTCCTGTTGCGGATTGAAGATACCGACCAGGAGCGTAGCCGTGAGGAGTTTCAACACGCCCTCCAGGAAGACCTGTGGTGGCTTGGCCTGCACTGGCAGGAGGGGCCAGTCGTCTCGGGTGAACATGAACCATACCAACAGGCTGCGCGTAGCCATATCTACGGCAGCTATTACGATCGGCTAAGTGCTGCCGGGGCGGCCTACCCATGCTTTTGTAGTGCCCAGGAACTGGAAATCTCGCGTAAGGCTCAGGCCGCTCGGGGTCAGGCCCCTCGTTATACCGGCAAGTGTCGCAATCTTTCCCCGGCAGAGGTGGAGACACGTCTACAGCAAGGCCTTGCTCCGACACTGCGATTTCGAGTTCCTAAGGGCGAATCGATTCAGTTTACGGATGGGGTGCGGGGTGAGCAGCGCTTCATGAGTGACGATATTGGTGATTTTATTTTGCGCCGTGGTGACGGCTCGCCCGCCTTCTTTTTTAGCAACGCCATTGACGATGCCCTCATGGGGGTAACACATGTGCTACGTGGCGAAGACCATTTGGCCAATACGCCACGGCAGATGTTGATCTTGCAGGCGCTCGGCCTTCCTGTTCCCGAGTATTCCCATATTGCACTTATCGTAGGTGCCGATGGTTCGCCACTGTCCAAGCGGCATGGTTCGCGCAGTATTCGTGAATTACGTGAGAATGGTTATCTACCCCTGGCGCTGCTTAACTATATGGCACGCCTTGGTCATAGCTATGATCAAGATCAGTTGTTGAATCCGATCGAGCTGGCGACCAATTTTAATCTACAGCGCCTTGGTCGTGCCCCTGCCCACTATGATGCGCATCAACTCCTGCACTGGCAGCATCAGTCTATAGCCGCGCTCGACAGTGAGGTCTTATGGGAATGGATGGGGGCGTCGGTGCATGCACTCGTCCCCGCCGCCCACAAACAGGCCTTCATGGAGACCATTCGACCCAATATCAGCTTTCCTGAGCACGCACTCAAATGGGCGAACGCGATCTTTCATGACCCACTTCTCTTGAACGATGCATCGCGTGAGATCGTGGCCGAGGCCGGCAATCACTTCTTTGAACAGGCCGTGGTGGCGCTGGCTGAGGCGGCGGATTTCAATAGTTTTAGCAGTGCGGTGAAGCAGCGCACGGACAGGAAGGGCAAGCAACTGTTTATGCCCTTACGCACGGCCCTGACTGGAGAACAAGGGGGGCCGGAGATGGCTCGGCTGTTTGAACTCATGACACCAGAGCGTATGCGATCACGGCTACAGGCCTGTATACAGCATTAATCTAACAGGGAAATGTCAATGTTAAAGATACACAATAACCTGACGCGGCAGTTGGAGTCTTTTCAACCTATCGATAAAAAGAATGTTCGTATGTACGTCTGCGGCATGACCGTGTATGACTTTTGTCATATCGGTCATGCACGGGTGCTGGTGGTGTTTGACGTGGTGTACCGATACCTCTGTGCCATCTATGGTAAAGAGCATGTGAGCTATGTGCGCAACGTTACCGACATCGATGACAAGATCATTGCCCGCGCCAATCAGAACGGCGAGAAGATTGAACAATTAACCAATCGCTTCATCAAGGCCATGCATGAGGACGCCGATGCGATGGGGGTGTTGCGGCCGAACGAAGAACCGCGTGCTACCATGCACATGCAACAAATCCTCGACATGATCCGCACCCTGGTGGAAAAGGGCTATGCCTACGCTGCCAAGAACGGTGATGTCTATTATGACGTGAGCAAGTTTGTCGGTTACGGTCGACTCTCCGGCAAGCAGCTCGATGACCTGCGTGCGGGCTCGCGTGTCGAGGTGGACGAGGCCAAGGAAGACCCGCTGGACTTTGTGTTGTGGAAGGCGGCCAAGCCGGGTGAACCGAGCTGGGAATCGCCCTGGGGCGCCGGGCGTCCAGGCTGGCACATTGAGTGTTCGGCCATGTCGACCCATTGTCTCGGGACACACTTCGATATTCATGGCGGTGGCCTCGATTTGCAGTTCCCCCATCACGAGAATGAGATCGCACAGTCCTGCGCCGCTACGGGTGACGACTTTGTCAATGTGTGGATGCACAATGGCTTTGTCCGTGTCGATAATGAAAAGATGTCCAAGTCGCTGGGCAATTTTTTCACCATTCGTGAGGTACTGAAAAAATATGCGCCGGAGGTGATTCGCTATTTCATTCTCAGCAGCCACTATCGCAGCCCACTGAACTACTCGGATCAACATTTAGATAATGCCAAGTCGGCCCTCACTACGCTGTATACCGCATTACGTGGAATCATCCCGAGCAAGGCGGCGGCCGATAGCGCAACTCGGACTGCCTTTATGGCCGCCATGGATGATGACTTCAACACCCCGCTGGCCATTGCTCAATTGTTCGAAATCGCACGCGAGGTCAACCGTTGTCGTACAACCGACACGATTAAGGCGGCTGCGCTAGCGTCTGAGCTGCTGGAGTTGGGGGGGATGTTGGGCCTGTTGCAACAGGATGCCGAGAGTTTCTTGCAGGCAGGGGTTGTGGACGATAATGGTGCAGGGCTCTCCAACCAGGCTATCGACACGCTGATCCAGCAGCGCCTGCAGGCGCGTGCCAATAAGGATTGGGCCGGCTCAGATCGGATCCGCGATCAGCTCAAAGCGGCGGGGGTGGTAATCGAGGATGGCCCACAGGGGACCACCTGGCGGCGTCAATAGTCCTCGCCCTGGCGTACTAGTTAAGGGGTGTTTTTTTCTACCTCAGCGGAGGTCATGGTATGGTCCATATTCTCCATCTGGGGGTGTTGTGCCTGATACTTGTGCTGTCACCCTCAGTGCAAGTGTTGGCTGAGACCACCAAACCCGTAAATATGCACAGCCTGACCTGGACGGCCTTTGCCCAGGACGTTTACCAGGCGCATCTCCGCGGCATAAATTCGACCGATTACCTCACCGAGGAGCGTCTCGGTGGTTATGCGGGGATGCCGGAGTTTTATCGTGACGTGAAATATATTGCCAAGGCGAGCGGTCGCTTGCTCAGCCATATTCAATGGGAACGTGCGCGCCCAGAAAATATCTATAGCATCGAGGTCTACCGCTATGACCAAGCGGGGAGGGTGGTGCGTGACTATGAGGTGTTTTATCTGCCCGATTACCGCAAGGCGCCGAGCCTGGCCCTCGTAACCGTGCATCAGTATCCTGGAGAACTGCATGCCTTTCGCAGTTTTGATGCATCGGGTTACCACGTCCTTGACCGCTGTGATGGCGATTACCAGGGCGAAAAGATTCAGATACTGCTGGATGAAGACGAGTTAGCGGATGAGCACTACAACAAGGCCGGAATTATGTATTCGGCGGTATACCGACGTTGCTTTGACGGCCTGCCGAAGCAGGTGGGTGGTCTGAAAAAACCTGAATAAGTGCCCGCCAACTGGTTGAAAAACTACGCGGCAATTGCCGTGACTGATGCGATTGCCTTGACAGTGTTGTAACCGTGCTCAAACTCCTCAGTGACTTCCGTGTAAACCCGGTTTGTTGCACGTTCATGCCTTACCCTGCGCTCGTGGCGTTTTTCAATAGGCTGTTGCTAGAGGGGCAGTTCGGGTGTTCTCTTTGTTGCGACCGGCGTGTCGTGAAAGCGCTCGGCGGCATCGAGTGTGTTCTCTAATAGCGTTGCCACGGTCATGGGACCGACCCCTCCGGGTACCGGGGTGATCCACCCGGCCCTGGCGCTTGCGGCCTCGAATTCCACATCCCCCACCAGTTTGCCGTTCTCCAGGCGGTTGATACCGATGTCGATGACCACGGCGCCGGGTTTAATCCACTCTCCTTTGATCAGGCCCGGCTTGCCGACGCCGACCACGACAATATCGGCACGGCCAACATGGTCCGCCAGATTGCGAGTGAAACGGTGGGTGGTGGTGACGGTGCAACCGGCTAGTAACAATTCCAGCCCCATGGGACGGCCAACATGGTTGGAGGCGCCGACCACTACCGCCTCCTTACCGTGGAAGTCGTCCTGATTGGGATAGATGGTCTCTAGCAGCTTCATGACCCCGTAAGGGGTGCAGGAGCGGAACACCGGCATGCGCAATGCCAGGCGTCCGATGTTATAGGGGTGGAAGCCATCCACATCCTTGTCGTAGCGGATGCTTTCGATAATGCGCTCAGGATCGATATGGTTGGGCAGGGGCAGCTGCACCAGAATGCCGTCGATCTCGGGGGCATTGTTGAGGTCGTGAATGAGTTTTAACAGCGCGTCCTCGGAGGTGGAGGTGGGCAGGTCGTGGGAGACGGATTTAAAGCCCAGCTCATCGCAGGCCCTACGCTTGCTACCTACATAGACCTGGGATGCAGGGTCTGCGCCTACCAGGATCACCGCCAATCCCGGGGCGCGTTTGCCCCCTGCGACACGTGCGCTCACGCGTTGGGTGATGCGCTGACGGAGTTGTGCGGCGACGGCCTTGCCATCAATGAGGTGTGCGCTCATGAAAACGTCTGGTACTCAATGGGATGTGACGAAACGGCCGTTATGATCGCATGGAATTGCTGGCAATTACCAGAATTTGTGCTGAGATTGACCTGACCGGTGGGGCGGCGTATTATCGCCCGCCTTACGCAGTGGCGGGTCTCCTGTCACTTCCGGGAAACCGGAGAATACGGGGTATAGCGCAGTCTGGTAGCGCGCCTGCTTTGGGAGCAGGATGTCGGGGGTTCAAATCCCTCTACCCCGACCAGATCGTGTAGCTTAGCCGTGCCAGGCATGGCTAAGAAATGATAGAATCGTTCGCACCCTGTGAAGTGACTGGTGGACCGAATGCGCCTGTAGCTCATCCGGATAGAGCATCGGCCTTCTAAGCCGAGGGTAGCAGGTTCGAGTCCTGCCAGGCGCGCCATACACCAAGGCTAGGCAGGG
>JAHEDA010000347.1 GCA_024641445.1 Gammaproteobacteria bacterium | reverse complement strand
CCCAGATAGGCGCCCCACGTCCAGGCCGCGACAATGGTGTGGACCTTGAGGTTGTCGGCACGCAGACCCATGCCTTCGGAGCCATAAAAACACATGGGCCGCATGTAGGCGGTTTCGAGCTTGTTCTCACGCACGGCGGCGCGTTGCGCCTCGTTGAGGGTGGCCTGATCGAAACCGATGTCCATGCCCATGATATGGGCAGAGCGGAACAGGCGCTCGGTATGCGCCTCCAGGCGAAAGATCGCCGTGCCCTTGTCGGTCTTGTAGGCGCGCACGCCCTCGAACACACCCATGCCGTAATGCAGGGTATGGGTCAGTACATGCACCTGCGCCTCGCGCCAGGGTACCATCTTGCCGTCAAACCAGATGACGCCATCACGATCCGCCATCGACATCGTTTGTTACCTCGCTATTAATCGTCTGTTTGTTCGTCGTCCTGCATCCACTCGCGCCAAATCCGCAGTACGCCTGCGCGTTCTTCACTAAATTCCGCCGCATCAACCACACCCGCCATCTCCTGCAGGGTCAGGCGGTGCAGGCGCTTGCGGTAGGCGCGGTAGGCGTCGCAGAGAAAGGCCGAGTCTGCCACCGGCATCACCCCCGCGGCGGCCAGCCCCTCGAGCAGGCGAATATTATCCGTATAGGTCACTAATGCCGGATATTCGCTGGCCCAGGCTAAGACCCCGTATTGCACCATAAATTCAATATCAACGATACCTCCACGCCCCGGCTTGATGGCAAAGCGTCCGGGTTCGGGTTTTTCCTGCGCCTCACGCATGCGACGGCGCATCTCCAGCACCTCCTGCCGCAGGACGACACGGTCGCGTGGGCGACATAGGATCTCGCGCCGGATCGCCTCAAAGCGCTCGGCGATGAGCGGGTCACCCACCACCACCCGCGCCCGCACCAGGGCCTGGTGTTCCCAGGTCCAGGCCTTTTCCTTTTGATAGGACTCGAAGGCACTCAGGCTGGTCACCAGCATGCCCGAGGCCCCATCCGGTCGCAGGCGCATATCCACTTCATACAGTACTCCGGCCGGGGTGAGTGAGGTCAGCATGTGGATCACCCGCTGACCCAGGCGGGCGAAAAAGACCGGCACCGCCAGGGCCTGTTCGCCATTGGTATTCTGATTGGGGTCCTCTGCCCCGTGCACGAACACCAGGTCGAGGTCGGAGCCATAACCAAGCTCGATCCCGCCAAACTTGCCGTAGGCCACCACGGCAAAGCCCTTGTCACAGAGCACCCCATCGGCGGTACAGACCGGGCGGCCATGCCGCTGGGTCAGGTGGCGCCAGGTCAGCTCGAGGGTCTCGTCCAGCAGGGCCTCGGCCAACCAGGTCAGGTGATCGCTGACTTGCATCAGGGGCAGGGCATCGGCAACATCGGCCGCCGCCACCCGCAGGACCTGCGCGTGCTTGAAGGTACGCAGGGTGTCCATCCCTTGTTCCAAATCTTCCGGGTCAACACTGCTAATACGTTGTCGCAGGTCCTCGATCATCTGCTGTCGCCCGGGTGGGGTGTAGAGACTACGTGGGTCGAGTAGCTCATCCAGCAAGAGGGGAAACTGTGACAGGTAGCGGGCAATCCACCGGCTGGCGGCACAGAGTCGGATCAGCTGCGACAGGGCCATGGGATTTTCGGCCAACAAGGAGAGGTAAACGGTGCGGCGGGCGATGCGCTCCAGCAGGTCCAGCACCCGCATCAGGGCAACATCGGGCGACTCGGCCTGGAGCGCCGCGCCGATCAACAGAGGCATCAGGCGATCCATGCGCTCTTTACCCTGGGCGGTGAGGGCCTGATAACCCCGGCCATGCCGTAACGTCATCAGCTTTTCCAGCACCTTCTCAGCCTCATTGAAACCCGCAACACGCATAACCTCGCTGGCGGCCTCGGCCTCCATATCACCGCGCCAGACCCCCGCGATACCATTGTCTTCGCGCCCCGCTTCCTGCATCTGCGGCGCGGCAAACACCTGCTCGAAGTGGCGCTGCACTCGGCGCCGATGCTGATCGTGAACCGGTTTAAAGGCAGACCAGTCTGCAAAGCCCATGCTGTAGGCCAGACGTAGGCGCCCAAGCTCATCTTTGGGCAGGTCATGGGTCTGTTGATCGGCATAGCCCTGGAGACGGTGCTCGACCCGGCGCAGGAAGTCATAGGCAGCGAGCAGTTCCTGTACCACATACTCAGGCAACACATTGCGTGCGGCGAGCAGGGGCAAGACCTTTTGCAACCGTCGTTCCTGCAGGGCGGGTTCGCGCCCACCACGGATCAACTGAAACACCTGGGCGATGAACTCGATCTCGCGGATACCCCCGGCACCGAGTTTGACGTTGTCCTCCATACCCTTGCGCGTCACCTCGCGCGCGATCATGGCCTTCATCTCGCGCATGGACTCATAGGCACCGTAATCGAGATAGCGACGGTAGACGAAGGGCCGCAACCGCTGCATCAACGCCTTACCCGCGACACGATCCCCTGCCACCACGCGTGCCTTGATCATGGCGTAGCGCTCCCACTCGCGCCCATGCACCTGGTAGTAATCCTCCATCGCATCGAAGCTGCACACCAAAGGCCCACTATCACCAAATGGCCGCAGGCGCATATCGACACGAAACACGAAGCCCTCAGCGGTCATTTCACTCAGCGTCTTAATGAGTTGTTGACCCAGACGGGTAAAGAATTCGGAGTTATCGAGGGTGCGTGAACCACCGCGGGTCTCGCCGTTCTCGGGAAAGGTAAAGATGAGGTCAATATCAGAGGAGAAGTTGAGCTCCCACGCCCCCAGCTTGCCCATGCCCAGCACCACCATCTGCTGAGGCTCCCCTGCGGCATTGCTGGGCGTGCCAAAGATCGCGCACTGCCAGGTGTAGAGTTT
>JAHEDA010000346.1 GCA_024641445.1 Gammaproteobacteria bacterium | reverse complement strand
GCGTATGACGGGTTATCAGGTGGCCGAGGTGATGGGTCTGTCAGTACTGGAGTTGGTCGCACCCGAAAGCCATCCTGTCATCATGGAGCGCTTGAGCCAACCGGTCGATGCACCATTTTCTGTGATTGGCATGCGCAAGGATGGGAGTACCTTCCCCGCCGAGATGCGCGCGCGCGATATTACCTACCATGGTCGCAAGATACGTATGGTGGCGGTTCATGACATTACAATGCAGCGAGAAACCGAACTACGCCTTACCGATGCGAAAGTGGCTGCAGAGACGGCGGATCGAACCAAGACAGAATTTTTGGCAGCGGTTAGCCATGAGCTGCGTACCCCTCTTAACGCCATTCTCGGCCTGGTAAACCTGCTGGTGGATACACCACTCAATCCCGAACAGCGTAATTATCTGCACATGGCAGAGCGTGCCGGAAGTATGTTGCTTAAGCTCATTAATGATTTACTGGATCTGGCCCGGATCGAGGCGGGTCGTTTTGATATGCGTATCAGCCCGATGGACCTGCACGCGACGATAGCGGAGGTGGTTGAACTATTGCGACATCGCGCAGAAGAGGGTGATAATAATATCGTCTTTGATTACGACAGCACTATCCCTGAACGTGTATTGGGCGACAGTGCGCGTTTGCAACAGATTTTGACCAATTTAATTGGTAACGCAATTAAATTTACCCGTAAGGGTACAGTTAGAGTTGAGGTAGAATTAGTGGCTAAAAGGGCCGGGGAGGTCCGTACACGTTTTAGCGTCAGTGACAGCGGTATTGGAATACCCCCCGACAAACTTGATTATATCTTTGGCCGCTTCAACCAAATCGATGGTTCTCTGGCGCGGGAGCACGGTGGTACGGGTTTGGGGCTCTCCATCAGTCGTCAGTTGGTTGAGGTTTTGAGAGGAAGTATTGGCGTCAATAGTAGACCCGGCGAGGGGTCTGAATTCTGGTTTGAACTACCGTTTGCAGTGGATGCAGGCGAGGTTACTACGCTGGAGGCACCACCATCGGAAACGGAGCGGAGCACGATAACAATGGAGCAGTCCCCCCCGGCTGTAGAAAACATCAAGGTACTCCTGGTTGAGGATGAGCCTACCAACCAGATCATCGCCCGTAAGATGCTTGAGCGATTTAACTGCGAGGTTGAAATCGCAGACAATGGTCTGGAGGTCGTCGAGCAATACTCCAGTAATATGACACCGGCCTATGAATTGATCTTCATGGATGTCCAGATGCCCAAGCTTGACGGTGTCGCCACCACACGCAAGCTACGCGAAATGGGGGTGGAAATCCCGATTATTGCGATGACCGCTAATGCCATGGAGGGTGATCGCGAACGCTGCCTGGAGGCAGGGATGGACGACTATCTGAGCAAGCCGATCCAGATCAATCTTCTGCAGGCCGCGATCAATAAATGGCGTGCCGACCAGCGGGCGGTTGGTTAAACTGATTAGCTACGCGCTTACTGGCTTCGTTTCTCAGTATCCAGCGATCTGACAAGTGAGACGCAAGGCGTTCATGCGATCACTCACTCAGGCCAAGATTGCGCCAAAGCGCCAGCGTTGGGCCGCTGGTGTTCATGGTGTAGAAGTGCAGCCCAGGGGCACCCGCCTCCAGCAGTTGATTGCACAGCTCGGTCACTACCTCTTCGCCGAAGGCCTTGAGGGAGTCCACATCATCACCAAACCCCTCGAGGCGCTTACGGATCCAGCGTGGTAACTCCGCGCCACACATGTCAGAAAAGCGCGCCAGCTGTTTATAGTTGGTGATAGGCATGATGCCGGGGACAATGGGTATGTCAATACTGAGCTTTTCACAGTCATCGACAAAGCAGAAATAGGCATCTGGGTTGTAGAAATACTGGGTGAGGGCGCTGCTGGCACCGGCCTCGATCTTGCGCTTGAAGTTTCTCAGGTCGCTCTCGGCGTCCACCGCCTGCGGATGGATCTCCGGGTAAGCGGCGACCTCAATATGAAAATGATCGCCAGTCTCCTGGCGAATGAATTCAACCAGTTCATTGGCATGACGCAGCTCACCCATGTCGCGCATGCCGGAGGGCATGTCCCCGCGCAAGGCAACAATACGATTGATGCCCTTGGTCTTGTAGGCATTGATCAGGTCACGCACATTCTGTTTGGTCGAGCCGACACAGGATAGATGGGGGGCGGCATTAAATCCGGTCTGTTGAATCTCCACCACAGTATCAAAGGTGCCCTGTTGTGTACTGCCACCGGCACCAAAGGTGACGGAGAAGTACAGCGGATTCTTCTTACCCAACTCGTCGCGTACGGCGCGTAATTTATCGGCGCCCTCCGGGGTCTTGGGTGGGAAAAATTCAAAACTGAAAGTTTGTGGATATTTACGTTGCGATTCCATGATAAGCCACCAGTGGCGAGTTGCAGTTGCGGGTAGCTAAGGGTGACGAGAAGCGGGTCTCGCAACCCGCCACTCGCCACTAGCCACTTTTGTTAGTAGCGGTAGTGATCCGGCTTGAATGGCCCCTCTACCGGCACGCCGATGTAGTCGGCCTGTTTCTTGCTCAACGATGTCAGGTGAACACCGATCTTCTTCAGATGCAGGCGTGCTACCTTCTCATCGAGAATCTTCGGCAGGATGTAGACCTTGTTTTCGTACTTGTCACCCTTGGTAAAGAACTCGATCTGCGCCATTACCTGATTGGTGAAGGAGGCGGACATGACGAAGCTGGGGTGGCCGGTGGCGCAACCCAGATTCACCAGGCGACCCTTGGCCAGCACGATGATCTTTTTACCATCGGGGAAGATGACGTGATCGACCTGTGGCTTGATCTCATCCCACTCGTATTTTTCCAGTGAGGCGATATCGATCTCAGAATCGAAGTGACCGATGTTACAGACTAT
>JAHEDA010000345.1 GCA_024641445.1 Gammaproteobacteria bacterium | reverse complement strand
AATGCGCCTGTACCAGCAGACCAAACAGCTCTCGCAACTGTTTCTCATTCTTGATGAGTTCGTCTCTCGTCAACTCTTGTGTCGGGCAGCGTGACAAAATAAATTGATCCCGCGCTTCAATCTCAACGAGATCGGCATCCAGCATCAGCGCGCGGAAAATAATCCTCTCCACTGGACAGCCTTCCGACCAGCGTACAGGTTCGCGCATGCTCAATTTCTTCCATGTCACTCCTTCATGTCTCAGGATGGAGTCAAATCGGATGGCAAATCCACGCCCGCTCCCCTCGTAACCCTGGATCGTGCTGGCAAAGATTATTCGCGGGAATTTTCGCACGAGACCTTGCAGAATAGGCAGTGGCAATGATGCAGCCTCATCAACCACTAAAACATCGTTTGATACCTCCTGTCGCAGCAGTTCATCAGGCGGGAAAAAACGCATACCGGCGTCATTGTATACAAGTTCACGCTGCGACTGAAACGGTTGGCCAATTCGTCCGGCGGCATGTCTAAACACCGTCTTTACAGCATCAAAGCGTGGGCCTGTTACTGAAATCTGGATGGTGGATTCCAGCATTGTCTGTCCAATGGCCAATCCAATGGCGGCAGATTTTCCCCGGCCACGGTCGGCTGTTATAATTAGATTATGACCCTGGCGAGATTGGAGAATACTTAATATTTCCATTACAACGTCTTGCTGTTCGCGAGTACGAAATAAGCTGTCGTGATATGCGGGACTGCTACTTGCGACGGGCTCGCTCTTCCCCGGTCTAAATTCGCCTGGAGTTAAGAGGCCTACACTTTCATCGCCCAGGATTAGCCTCGATAGGCGATCAAGATAGCGCCCAGAGATGTCCGCCACAGTATAGGGAGGCATGAGCATTCGCAGATAAGCCGGATCAGGATACTGCGACCATTCCGTTAATGTTGGGGTGAGTAAGAGGATAAGGCCTCCACCAACCACCGTGCCACTGACCAGGCCAAACGCATCAGGGTCAAACCCGCTCCATGCGTTATAGACAAGCACATCACATTCCTGCCCCAGTATTTGTTTAATGTTGATGTTTGAACGACAGTCTTGCGCGTTTGTCCCGCCATCGCCCACCCATACAATTCGCCTGGCGGGTGTTCGAGACAGGAGTGAATGTACCTCTGATCGCGCCCAGCCCTCATCGCCATGTATGACCAATAATGAGCGGTACCGTTGCATTGTGCATGCTTGTAACCAGATTTCCAGGTTGTGAGGCATATATTCGCTGGAATGGCTACTTAGTGAGAAGTGTCATGGCGAGATTTATACGCTGGAGGCGTTCGCTATCACCGCCACGGTCAGGGTGATGCTGCATGACCAACCGTCGGTAAGTGGTCTGTATCAGTTCATCACTTACCGGATCGGCTAGGCCTAGCACAGACAAGGCCTCGGCACGACGCTCATCCCGGTTTAGCGCCTCCCAGAAATTGGCGACAAGTGCATAGACCTCATTGGGCTGAGTCCGACGTAGCTGCTCAATATCAAGATAATACATACGTAGAGGGTCATTTGACTGCACAGCGTATTCGCCTTGGCAGTATGGCAATAATTGAATATTAAGTGGGCCGATTTGCAATTGCCCATGCCGCTGATAGTACAAAGTGTCAGCCAACTGATAAAGGCAGTGAAATAGAATAAAGTGCACAACAAATAGTCGTGACAAATCCGCGTAAGACGTATCAAGGTAGGAAAAACCAGCATTCTGTAACTTTTTTAGTAAGTCGTACTCACTCAAACCATCTGGACTCAGTTCAAGCTGAGTCAGGATCGCCAGCTTCAAGTGTTCACGCCCCTCTGAATCGGATGCATCGAACATCTATGTGATATCAAGCCATGCAATCAGATAATAAATGAATTGTCCCTCAGAAGACTTTGAGGGCCCCAATATGCGCGCTGGATACGTGTGTTCGTTTACATTTGCCAGCGCCAAGGCTGCATCCAGAGATGAGCAGGTCGTCACACAGGCTGCGGGAAAACGCTTCCGTGTACGGCGGGGTGCGTAAATCACCGCAAAATATTCCTGTGAGACGTTGGTCTCAGGATCGGGTGGTACAAAGCCTTTCATGTGCGACTCAGGCGTACCCGAGTAGTACGGCGCCTAAATATCCTGCACTGACGATAACCAGTCCAGCACCCCAACCAACCATCCAGCGTTGGCGTGCCCGCGCACCCACGATCATAAAACCAATACCTACGATGAGACTAAAGACGGCTGTAAATGCGGTTAATCCGTCTGTTCCTGTCATATCCGGTGTAGTGCCCTCTCGGTATCGCATATCGATCTACCCTCGTTATTTTTCTTTGAGCAAGGATTTTAGTCTTTCCATCGGGTCGTCACTCATCTTCTGATTGGCTGGTGCATCACCAAACAACCCGGCAAACTTGGCCGCCGCCTCTTCGTTCTGCGTTGCTTTACCTTGCCTATAGACGTTGGCTTGCACCTCTAGAAAATCGCAGAAGTTGGCCGTTGAAACATCGCGAGCCGGTTCGGCATGATCATTGTCACAGCGGCGACTGATACGTGGATTATAGCTATGACACATTCGACAGACATGCAGATCGACCCCGCATTGATGACACTGAGCCAGCCTTGATAGGGGTCGAGCAGCTTCATCGACTGTCGCACCACACTTCCAACAAGTCCAATGTGCCGTCATCTGTTTGACTGTCCTCTAGCCCCTCTGACGCGCTACACTATACCCATATATTCAATGAGTTAAAAGACATATACGCCTGTTACAGGCCAAGGCTATTGCAACCCTCCAGATCACCAATACCTTATCCATCCTTCCGTAAGGATTATCCCCTTCACACTGCCTCAGGCGCGGGGCCGTGCAATCAATACCCTGATGGTACTGAGTCCAC
>JAHEDA010000344.1 GCA_024641445.1 Gammaproteobacteria bacterium | reverse complement strand
ACGATGTCACCGATTTCCTGTGACGACTCACCCAGTCGCTTGATTCGCTTTGAGGTCTCTTGAATGTGTTGACGGATGTTATCCATACCATGGATAGTCTTCTGCACCGCATCGGTGCCACGGTTCGCGATATCAACCGAGCGATTTGCTTCAGAGGCCAGCTGTGCCGCATTGTTGGAGACGGCTTCAATGGATACCGCCATCTCGTTGATCGCGCTACTGGCATCGGTAATCTGTTGCGCCTGGTGGTCAGAGGCCTCGGCGAGGTGCATCGCCGTCGCCTGCGTCTGCTGCGCGGCAGAAGACACCTGCAAGGTCGTGTCGTTGATCGCCGCAACCAGGCTACGCAGGGCGTCGATAGCGTAGTTGATAGAGTCTGCGATCGCGCCCGTGATGTCCTCGGTCACCGTCGCGGTAACGGTCAAGTCGCCGTCGGCCAGGTCACCCATTTCATCCAGCAGGCGCAAGATAGCCTCCTGGTTACGCGAGTTGTTCTCTTCTTCTGAGCGGCGACTCCGTTCGGTCTCTTCCAGTCGACGACGGGACTCGCCGAAATACATATAGGCCAACTGAATAACTAACAGACCCGCGATACCGGCAAAGGCCAGCGCCACCTTGGGCAGAAAGCGATTCTTGATCGTGCCCTGGTATGCCTCGGAGAGTTTGCCGATCTGCTCAAGAACCTTACCGGAATTAGACAAAATTGATTCGGCGGCGCCCGAGACCTGGAACATTTCGGGGGAACGGTCGAGGATGGCGCCAACCTGATTTCGAATCTCACCAAACAGCTTTTCCACCTCGAGCAGGCGGGCGCGTGCCGTCGGATCGCTGAGGCGCTGGATGCGCAGACGCGGGTTACCCTTCAGCATGTCCTCCACCACACGGCCGAAGAGGGCGGCATCACGACCAAAACGGTCAGCGGCGGTCACGGCACCCTCACCACCTTCGAGCACACGACTGACGTTACCCGAGATTCGCTGGGTTAACATCAACTGGCGGGTGGCGATATAAACCTGGTCTGGCGTCGAACCCTGACGGGTCATAATTGAGACCACCTCATCGGAGAGGGCCAACAGGGTCGGGACCTTTTCGTTGATCTCGGTGATGTAAGAGCGCATTGACTGCACCACATCCTTGCGATTGAGGATGGCATCAACATTCTCACTATAGTGCTTCCAGGCGGTGTCCAGCTCGGTGAGGGGTGCCATGTAGATATCTTCACTCGGCGGGGTTTGCTGTTGCTGGTACTTAAGGATGGTCGCAAACTCATCCCGCGCCGTCTTCAACGACGGGAAGGCGCTGACCTGACCACGAGCGGCCTGTGAGGCGAGTTTCGCGATCTCCTGCGACAGCACGCGCTGGTCACCAAGTCGCGTGATATACACCTTGTCATCGGAGTCTCGCAGGGTACCGATCACGAATGAGGTCATCATGGTCAAGACCGCGACGACCACAAATATCACTACTACCCACATGGCACGGTTGGCTGACATCCTGTTTTTGGTCAGTGCCGGACTCTTCATCTTTAGCTTCAGCTTCATACCCAACTCCTTCTAGCGATTCTGCGTCCCGGAGACACGCCTCATTTTCTATATTCTCTTTGCTGCGCCTAGGCAGCGACTTCCAGGAAGGCCGGGTCCCGCACCAGTTTGCGCATGCTGAACACGCCCCAGTGTGTCTCGCCCTGTCGATATGCCCCTAACAAATAATTACCAAACTGTGATGACACGGGTGGCAGCTCCCCCACCTGCTCCTCGTCAAAGAAGTGACGCAGGCCTAGCGCCTGATCCACGACGAGACCAACATTCATCTCACCACGCCGAATAACAAGCACACGCGTGCGGCGGTTTAAATCGGCATTATCACCGTCGATAAACCCGCGCAGGTCCAGGACAGTCAGGAGTACGCCACGTACATTCGCCACACCCTTCACCCAGGGCTTGGCATGGGGCACGCGGGTCAGTTCCGGCACCTCCATGATCTCATTCACCTCGCGTAACGAGGCCACCAGATGAAACTCGCCCACGCGAAACCCCATCCCCGACCAGGGCCGCCGCACCTCTAGCTGTTGCGGTAGCCCCTTGGCCTTGTGGCGACTACGCTGCTCGATGTTTTGCAGCAACTCAAAGGGTGTCTGGTAGTCCACCGGAACCATTCCGTCTGCCGGTTACTTACCCAGCACCGCCTTAATCTTGCCCATCAACATGCCCTCATCCACCGGCTTGGCGATATAGTCTTTGGCGCCCTGACGCAGACCCCAGACACGATCGGTTTCCTGATCCTTGGTGGTGACGATAATAATGGGTATGGTTGCCGTATCCGGGTCCTTGGTCAGGGCACGGGTAGCCTGAAAGCCATTCATGCCGGGCATCACGACATCCATGAGGATGAGATCGGGCTTACCCGCCTTGGCAGCCTTGATACCATCTTCTGCATTATCGGCGGAGCTAACGGAATGGCCGTTCTTCTCCAAAATACCCTTTAATACATGGACTTCTGTCGGTGAGTCATCGACGACTAATACACGAGCCATAGTTCACTCCTTACAACGGTTATCACAGTCATACTGGGCTGCCCATTTGGCAGCCCGGTAATGTTTATTATCCCAATACGTGCTTTCGGATCGCACCCAGCAATTCCTCTTTGGTAAACGGCTTGGTGAGATATTGTTCCGAACCGACAATGCGCCCCTTGGCGCGATCAAACAGACCATCTTTGCTTGAGAGCATGATGACGGGAGTCCCCTTGAACAGCTTATTATTCTTGATGAGTGCGGTGGTCTGATAACCATCGAGCCGTGGCATCATGATGTCCACGAAGATGATATCTGGCAGGTGATCGGCAATCATGGAAAGCGCCTCAAAGCCATCATTGGCAGTGAATACCTCGCAGCCTTCCTTTTTTAATAGCGTCTCGGCCGTACGGCGGATGGTCTTGCTATCA
>JAHEDA010000343.1 GCA_024641445.1 Gammaproteobacteria bacterium | reverse complement strand
GACGAAATCCGGTCGAGTGCGTGAGTAATGAGTTCTACCCGTGGCAGAACTCATTACTCACGCACTCGACCGGATTTCGTCCACTGCACTGAATAGCGTGGCACCGATCTCCCTCGCTGAACTCGCGGCGCTTGCCCCCGAGATCAGTGAACGCATTCCCGACCTTCCACAACTCTCTAATGACTTCCCTGAGGCGCGTCAGGCACGCATGTCACGCGCGGTTGAACAGTTGCTGGAGGCCTCGGTAGCTCGGCAACCGACCATTCTGATGGTGGATGATATTCAGTGGGCTGATAATGCCAGTGCCCAGGTGCTGCACTATCTGGCCCGCCATGCGGCACAACGACCGCTCCTGGTGATCTACGCCTATCGCGATGAGGCGATCGACAACGACGAGCGCTTTGCACAACTCATTGAGAGCCTGCACCGTGACACACTGGCCCGGCGCATACCCCTTGCTCGGATGAGCTCTGCCGAGACCGAGGAGATAATTAAGGTCATGGGCAACCCCAAATTGAATCCCTCGCAGCTCGCACAGCGCCTGCATCGGGAGACCGATGGCAACCCCTTCTTCCTTATGTCGATCCTGCATGCACTGAGTGCGGGTGAGACCCCGCTGGAGACCCACAAAACCATCACAACTGAGTTATTGCCGGAAGCCTTACGCGCCGCCGTGCGCGTACGTCTCGCGCACGTTCCCAAAGGCATACGCCCAATACTTGATACCGCCGCTGTGTTGGGGCGTCGATTCGACTTTGATACCCTGCTCGCAGTCAGCCATGAACCTGAGGAACAACTCTTCGATGCGATCGATGTACTTGTCAAACGACGCTTACTGCGAGAGGAACCAGAGGGGGGTGTTTACGACTTCAATCATGACAAGTTGCGTGAGGTGGTCTATCGCGACATTGGCGGGGCACGGCGCAGACTGTTACACCGCACGGTAGCGCAGTCACTGGAACAGCTCAGCGAAGGCAGCGGTGATGAACGCAATGCACAATTGGCCGAGCACTATGAACGCGCGCAAGTCTGGTCCAAGGCCCTGCACTATCTCGTCCTGGCGGGTGAGCATTCACAACGGCTATTCTCCCTCCGCGATGCACTGTCCTGGTTAGACCGCGCAGTCCTGCTTGCCGAGGCGCAGCCGGAATCACTCGATCCACAACAGCAACTTTCACTTTATGAAAAGCGCGGAATCGTGCGCGCACAGGCTGGCCAGACTCAAGGTGCGGTGGAGGATATTCGTCGTGTAATCGAGACATTGCGAGCACAGGGTGAAATGGAGAAGACACGAGATGCCCTCATCCAGTTAGGCATGGCCTATCGTCGTGCCGATCACTATGAAGAGGCGACAACATGCCTGTATGAGGCATTGGCCATATCCATGCACGACAAGCGACACACCGCGGACACACTTTACCACCTCGGCACCGTGGCCTGGAGTACAGGCAAAAATGATCAGGCCATAGAGTTTCATCAACAGGCAGTCGATATTTGTGAACGCATGGGTTTCACCGACCTTATCGCGGTGCAGGCCTATCACGGTCGTGGTGAGGCGCACTTTGCCAATGCTGAGCCCGCTGCGGCGATTGCCTGCTATACCCGATCTCTTGCGCTTGCGCGCGAGATAGGTGACAAAGGTTATGAGTCTGAAAATCTAATGATGATTGGCCATGCCTGTATCGGTACCCGTGGTCTGGGGGATTATCCGCGGGCGATAGAATGCCTCGATAAGGCGCTGGAGATTGCTCAGGCAGTAGACCTACAGTGGCACTTTGGCCCAACCCTGCTGGGGATCGACCATGCACGCGCCTGTACTGGTCATTACGGTGAGGCCTGGCAGGGGATGCAAAAGACCTTGCACTGGCTTGAAGAACTCAAACAAACACGTTACCAACTCATCGCCTACGATTGCATCGGCCACCTTCTACTCGACCTTGGACTGAATGAACAGCTGATCGCACAGCTTGAAGGTGGCGTTGCCTTATCACGCGCCACTGGCATTGAATACTGGCGCGCCGCCATCGATACCCACCTTGCCGTGGCCCGTTCGCGCCTAGGCCAAGTCATCGACATAGCAACCTTACAGCTGACACTCGACCAGACCCGACACCGTTCAGAGCGCTATATGATGGTACGATGTCTGGAGGGGCTTGCAGAGATAACACTTCGCACCGGCGACACAAGCCACTGCCGCATCTACACAGATGAATTACTCACGCTCGCCCAGCAGAACGAACTCCACGAGATTGAGGCCATTGCACGACACTGGCGTGGCGAGGCCATGTTAGCCGAAAACGATTTCGCCGCAGCCCAGGCCGAGCTTGAGCACGCCGCAGCACTCGTCACAAAAATCGGACGCATACGTCTGCAATGGGATATACACAAGGCCTTGGCGCGCCTCGCCTTGGCACAGGGTCAAAGCAATGCGGCAAAGGCGCACACCACCCATGCACAAGACCTGCTGGAAAAGATCAGGCTGGGTCTTGGGACCAGCGGAATGATTATGAATTTGACCTAGAAGGTCTTGCTCGGCCGCTCTCTCGATAAGAAAGGCCTCGCGCAGCACTTGGGTAAAGTTGGAACAGGCGATGCCACTCGAAGGCACGTAGTTGAACCTCGTACTTATTTATGAGCTAGCCATTCACGGCACATCTTTATTAACCTGGATGATCTATGCTGAGCCGACTTTTAAATCTCACAGCTCAATTCCCTGTTGAGCCCGAATACCGTTCTTAAATGCGTGCTTGATCTCACGCATCTCTGTCACAGTGTCAGCGATATCGATGAGTTCCTGCGGTGCGGCACGGCCGGTGACGATCACGTGTTGCATGGGCGGGCGTTGTTGCAGGTCGGCCATGACCTGTTCCAGGTCGAGATAGTGATACTTCAACACGATATTCAGTTCATCCAGCAGGATCAATTGATAACTCGCATCCGTCAGCATGCGTTTTG
>JAHEDA010000066.1 GCA_024641445.1 Gammaproteobacteria bacterium | reverse complement strand
AATCGGGTAGGCGTAGGCGCGATGATGTGAACGGCCCACACGGCCACGTAGCTGATACAACTGCGCGAGGCCAAAGCGATCGGCACGATGAATGATAATGGTATTCGCGCTCGGGATATCGATACCCGTCTCAATGATGGTTGTGCACACGAGTATATTGAAGCGCTGGTGATAAAAATCGGACATCACCTGCTCAAGTTCACGCTCACGCATTTGGCCATGGGCGAAATGTATCTTGGCCTCCGGGAGTAAGGTCTCCATTTTTTGCATCTGTTTCTCAATCGTCTCTACCTCATTATGTACGAAATACACTTGTCCCCCGCGCTTGAGTTCGCGTAGGCAGGCCTCCCGTATCAGCGTGTCATTCCATTGCGTGACAAATGTCTTGATGGCAAGGCGCCGTGCAGGAGGTGTTGCGATAATCGAGAGGTCGCGCAGCCCCGACATGGCCATATTGAGTGTGCGTGGTATAGGGGTTGCGGTGAGGGTGAGGACATCAACTTCTGCGCGAAGGGCCTTGAAGCGTTCCTTTTGACGGACGCCAAAGCGGTGTTCTTCGTCGATGATGACGAGACCCAGATTTTTATATTTTATGTCATCCTGTAATAATTTATGTGTGCCAATAATGATGTCAATGGTCCCTTCCTTCAATTCATCAATGGCACGGTCCTGGTCCTTTTTACTACGAAAGCGCGACAGGGATTCAATCTTGACGGGCCAGTCGGCAAAGCGGTCGCGGAAATTTTCCAGGTGCTGCTGTGTTAGAAGTGTCGTGGGCGTCAGTATAGCCACCTGTTTCCCCGACATCACGGCGACAAAGGTCGCGCGCATGGCGACTTCGGTCTTGCCGAAACCCACATCACCACAGACGAGGTGATCCATGGGTTTATCCGAGCGCATATTGGCGATGACATTTTCGATCGCCGTTTGTTGATCGGGTGTCTCCTCAAAGGGGAAGGCACTGGCAAAGGCGCGGTATTGCAGTTCTTCAATCGGATAGCTAAAGCCTACACGGGCCTCGCGCCGCGCGTAGATCTCCAGTAGTTCGGCAGCGACATCGCGGATCTTTTCACTAGCCTTGCGGCGGGCCTTTTCCCACTGCCCACTACCCAACTTATGTAATGGCGCAGTCTCGGGTGAGGCGCCGGTGTAGCGGCTGATAAGATGCAGTGAGGCAACAGGTACATAGAGCTTGTCTCCGCCCGCATATTCCAGGGTGAGAAACTCACCCTGAAGATTGCCGATGTTGAGGCTCTGTAGGCCCCGAAATCGACCGACCCCATGCTCCTCGTGAACTACCGCTGCCCCCAGGGTTAATTCCGCCAGATTGCGGACGATGGCGTCGGCATCGCGCTGACTACGCTTGCGCCGCCGCCTTTGTAGAACCTGGTGGCCAAATAGCTGAGGTTCGGCAATGACGGCCAGTTTGGGTTCTTCGAGTAGCAGGCCTTGTTCGAGTGGGGAGACAGCAATACCTATTTTGCAGGTACCATCGATAAAGGCGTGCCAATCGACACAGTTTGTTGGGTGGTAGTCGATGCCGCGTAATAATTCCAGTAGTGATTCGCGGCGACCAGTAGTCTCTGCGACGAACAGTGTGCGTCCCGCAAAATTCTGCAGAAACTCACGTAGGCGCGCACTCGGGTCCGTTGCGCGTGCCTCTAACGTCAACTGAGGTGGTTGTAGCGAACCAAAATTGCAGGCCCCTGGTCCTTCCTGTTCAAATGTTGCGATGGCAATGGCGTGTAGCTTATGAACTGATGCGACCAGGTCTGTTGCGTTAACAAATACCTGCTCTGGGGCGAGCAGAGGACGCTCTATATCGTGACGATGTTGTTCGTAACGAATCTGAATATCTTGCCAGAATTGTTGTGCCGTATCATCGACCCCATCCTGATAGATCAGTAAGGTATCGGTGGGTAGATAGTCGAAGAGTGTCGCAGTCTGTGGGTAGAAGAGTGCCAGGTAGTATTCAATACCAGTGGGGGCATTGCCCTGGCTGATCTCTCGATAGATGACTGAGTTCTGTGGGTCGCCCTCGAACTGTTGACGATAGCGCTGGCGGAACAGCGTGATGGCATCCTTATTAAGCGGGAACTCACGCGCGGGTAATAGCCGCACCGCATCGACTTTTTCCAATGATCGCTGTGTCTCGCCATCAAAGGTGCGGATACTCTCAATCTCGTCATCAAATAACTCGATGCGATAGGGGAGGCCGCTACCCATGGGGAAGAGGTCGATAATGCTGCCTCGCACGGTAAATTCACCGTGTTCCATCACGCTTGAGACCAGACTGTAGCCACTTTCCGCCAATTGCATGCGCATGGCATCCATATCCAGCCGTTGTCCCACGTCCAGTGTCAGGCTGTACTGCTCGATATACGCACGGGGTGCCAAGCGATGCATAAGGGTTTGCACAGGTACTACCAGTATCCCCTGATGCAAATGTGGTAACCGTGAGAGCGTCTCCAATCGCTCAGAGATGATATCTTGGTGTGGAGAGAAGGCGTCGTACGGTAGGGTCTCCCAATCGGGGAAAGTCAGGATGGGGAGTGTCGGATCGCTGCCAATAAAAAAACGCAGATCGTATTCGAGCCGCTGGGCATGGGTGGTATCCGATGTAACAACGACCACAATGCTATGATGTTGACGTGCCGATTGGTAGATGGCCAGGGCACCACTCGCACCGTATAACTGCCCCCACCGGATTTCTCTACCGGGGTTGGAGGGTACCGTGGGTGAAAACAGTATTGGACTCATTTGAAGATACGTCACAGCAGTTGGTACTACGTCGAATATAGAGGACCGCTATTCTAGCGGCTGCCAGCGGGTGGGAAAACAAAAGTCTTGCGGAAATTATCCAAATAAAAAGGCCGGGGATCACCCGGCCTTATTTACAGTTGTAGATTCATTGCCTAGAAGTGCACATAGGCACCAACAAATGCACCGCTGAAGCTCATATTGGCAGAGACGCCGCTAATCGCGGTACTGATATTCAGTGCCTGGGTTCGGGTACCTGCCTCAACACCAACAACAGAACCAAACTCATACATCACCTTGATGGTAGTGTCGGTGAGCGAGGCGCCGCCAATGGAGAGTGCAGTGGTCTCATATTGACCTGACAGACCTGTGCCAGGAATTGTGGCGCCAACACTCATATAACCCATGGGGATGGTGGCGGCGAAGGGCTGATTGACGGTAGTGCCTGCCTTTACACGACCATCAATGGCGTAGCCAGCGAGGCCGACGTTCAACTTGACGATGTTGTCGAGAAGACGGTAGTAAAAAATGTAATTGGTAGAGTTTAACTGCACTGTTGCGCTATCTGCTGTTGTCAGGCTTTGACCATTAAAGGTCAGCGATGTAGCGATGGTGCCGCTGTTGGTATTGTTAGTCTGGACAATCTTGACGTTGGGGATCATAGGTACCGGGTGATCCACAACGACATAGAGATAGGACTCGGATGCGCCGGATAGACCGAGTTCAGAACTAAGATCAGCCGACTGGGTCATGGTGACGCCACCACTCGGGGTATGCGTCCACATGCCGCCGCCGATGTAGGCCCCAAGCGTGTCGGCCTGACTGGTAAGGGGTAGGGCCAACAGGCCAAGTAAGGGGAGAATCTTCTGCATTTTCATGTAGTACTACCTCTGAAAGTGTGTGTCTAATTTGGGTGTGATTACTCAGCAATGCCGTCATATGGAAAATTTCTAACTCATATAGCGTTTAAGATAGCTGAAAACTTGAGTTTTTTCCCAGCTTTAATAGCGTCCTGTGAACATCTTCGCTATATCCGGGGGTGCCAGCGCAGGTGCAGGGTGTCGCCCTCCTGACTGAAATCGACCTGCTTCAAAAAACTCATTCCCAGCAATACCTCATCGGTGTTCATGCCCGGATTGATAGAGGCCTGCACCCCCTGGAGTTCAATCGGGCCCAGGGCCACAGAATCCAGGCGTGTCAGGTAGCCGATGCTATTGCCATTCGCCGTCTGCATCGTAACAGGGGTACCCCTATTTACCTTCAACGACGAGGCCAACCGGGCCGGGATGGCGATGTCGGTTGCCCCGGTATCCAGCATAAACACGACCGGAAACCCATTAATGGTTCCACTGGCAACGTAGTGACCGAAACGATTTCGCTCCAACACCACCTCCCGGACTCCGTCCTGTTGGCTTATCTCGGTGAGATTGTGATTGGGATTTTGTTGTTTTTCGAGCAGGCCATGAAATAACCATGCCAGTAAGCCGAGCAATAAGGCCCACATAAGATAATACATGTTGCGGCCGATGCCTTGGGTTGATTCTGTGTCGGGTATCTTCATCTGTGTTCTTGATCGAGGGCCATTTCAGACCGATGAGTTATGCAATGATCGGGCGCTATGTCCAGGCTTAAAAGTCCGTAAGCTCGTTTAGTCGCGATAGCGTTTTGTGATTTCACCATAGGTATCGATGCGACGGTCACGTAGATAGGGCCAGATTCGACGCACTTGTTCGCTACGTGCCATATCGATCTCTGTGACCAGTACCGTTGGTTTACCGGAGGGTGCCTCGGCCAGGATTTCACCCTGGGGACCCGCAATAAAACTGCTGCCCCAGAACAGACTGCCGTGCTCAGCTTGACCTGGAGCAGGCTCAAAGCCGACACGGTTACAGGCGAGCACTGGCAGGCCATTGGCGATGGCGTGACCACGTTGTATCGTCATCCACGCATCGCGTTGCTGCCGTTTTTCGGGTTCGTTATCACGCGGGTCCCAGCCAATGGCGGTGGGGTAGAGCAGAAGATCGGCACCGGCGAGCGTCATCAGGCGTGCGGCCTCGGGATACCACTGGTCCCAACAGACGAGTACCCCAAGCCTCCCTATCGAGGTCGTGATAGGGTTGAAGCCAAGGTCACCAGGGGTAAAGTAAAACTTCTCGTAGTAACCCGGGTCATCAGGGATGTGCATCTTGCGGTACTTACCGGCAATACTCCCATCGGTCTCGAAGACGACGGCGGTATTGTGATACAGCCCGGCGGCGCGGCGCTCAAACAATGAGCTAACGAGTACGATCCCCAGCTCTTTTGCCAGTTTTCCCAGGTGCGCAGTAGTGGGTCCCGGTATAGTCTCAGCGAGATCAAAGTTTCGTGTATCTTCTACCTGACAGAAGTAGAGACTGGTATGTAGCTCTTGTAGCAGGACGAGCTTGGCCCCCTGTCGGGAGGCCTCGCGGATGCCTTGTTCAGTGAGAGCAAGGTTGACTGCACGGTCAGCATCGCAGGCGTGTTGAATGAGTCCTACCTTAAGGGTATTTGGCTTTGTCATGTCTGGATGGTTCGTATGGTTTGGCTGAGTATAGCGCAGTGGCATGGGCCTGATGCCAAATACGGTTCAGCACTGTATGATGGCCTATCATAGCTGTAATTGAGGGAACAATCATGATCCGAACACGACAATTCATCGTGCTCTTAACATTGCTAGTGTTGAGCGCCTGCGCCACTACCCAGACGGAGGTTGAGGCCCTGGATCAGTCCATGAAGAATTATGAAATGGCCCTGCGTTGGGGTGAATACGCCTATGCCCAGTCTATGCACAAGGCCAGCAGTGAATTTGACCCGACGGTCATGGCGAGGCTGCGTGAGATCAAGATATCATCGTATTCCAGCCTGAACAGCACCATCTCTCCTGATCTTGCTTCCGCCAAACAGTATGTCGAAATACGTTATTTCAACGAAGCCGAGGCGGTGGAAAGGACCTTTATCGATGAACAAAAGTGGGAATACGACCCGCTGAAAAAGAGTTGGTCAATCACCTCACCATTTCCGACGTTCAAGTAAGGCTAGCTCAAGGTCCCTTTCGGTAGCTGCATGGTAATACAGTGCAGACTGCCATATTGGTGAATGAGTGGACGACAATTAATGGGGATCACTTTGTGCCGAGGGAAGCAGGCCGTGATGCGAGAAACCGCGATCTCATCATGTTCGTCGCCATAAATCGGTAATAACACGGCACCGTTTATAATAAGAAAATTGGCATAGCTGCCCGGCAGGCGTTTGCCCTCGTCACTCAGAATGGCGGTGGGGATGGGGAGCGGGATCAATTCGTAGGGCTGCCCGTCTGGGGTGTGGAAGGCCTCCAACTCTTGCAACATCCGCTGCAAGGGTTGGTAGTGAGGGTCTTGAGGGTCATCACAGGTACTGTAGGCGATGGTTGTCGGGTTACAGAAACGCGCCAGCATATCGATATGGCTGTCTGTATCATCCCCCTCCAGTTTTCCTTCACTCAACCACAAAACGCGGGTGATCCCCATGTGCTCAGCAAACATCGTTTCCCAGTCACGCTGTGACATGCGGGGATTGCGTGTCGGTGTCATCAGGCAGTGACGGGTGGTGAGCAGGGTCCCATGGCCATCAGTATCAATGCTGCCACCCTCCATGATGACCGCGAGGCTATCCATTTCTGCACCCTGAAACGCGCCCAGCTTACTTAGTCCTTGATTGATTTGGGTGTCGAGTGAAGCGTCAAATTTCCCACCCCAACCGTTGAAGATAAAATCGAGTAATCGTGGCTGCTCACCCTGATAAATGGTAATAGGGCCGTGGTCGCGGCTCCAGCTGTCATTGCTTGGCAGGACATACAGGTGTAGACCTGAAAGCTTGGCGTCGTTACGCAGCAATAAGTCTTTGATGTGGTGACGATGGCCCTCGTCGTGTGCGACGACTAAAAGATCTTCCCTTTCCAGAATGGCGCAGGCGATGCGCACATAGACGGGTTCAACCTCGGATAAAAATGGGGCCCAATCGCCCAGGGGGTGTGGCCATGTGAGCATGACGCCGCTCTGCGGCTCCCATTCGGCTGGGAGTCGGGGTATTAGTTTATTCATGCGGGTGGACTATGGGTCCTGGTGTGCGACGCTGTCGATGACCAGATTATTCTCAAAAAAGACCGAATAATCGGCGTAATCCCAGCGGCTGATGGGAGGAATTCCCACGGCATCGTGTTTGCGTTGCGGTGTGCCAAATTTTGACTCAACGGCCTCCATCGTCATGGACCGACCGGGCATATTAAGGGTCTTGGCGACAGGTGGCGACGGGATTGCGAGTGGTTTAGTTGTGGCTCTGAGAGGCACGTCGGACTCGGGGTTGAGAGGGGCCGCGGGTTCAGCAGTTGGTGCACCGGCCGCTGGGCTGGAAGGGGCCATAGGTTCATCTGGAGCGGGTACAGCAGCCTCGGGTGTGGGGGGGGGCATTGACTCGTCTTTTACATCTCCCTCCACAACAGTTTCGGCCAGTGGTTCGATTGTCGCGGCAGACTCGACCTGGCTGGCGGGCGTGTTGAGGGTTTCGCCAAAAACGGGGGCTAAGGCTACTCCTGCAACCAGGAACAAGGAGGTTAAACCGTGGCGCATGTTCGATATCCTCAATACGGTATAGAGATTCTGGTGTATAAACTATAATCTATCAATAGCTTATGCCAAAAACCTAACCTATTTTATTGTTTTTGGCAACCCGCAATGTCCGAGGGTGTGGAAGATTCCAAACTCATCCCCCACCCCAGTAATATCGGATGAGACATCGGCTGGAAACGAGAGGCTTGATTTCGCCTCAACAAAGGCGCAAAACAGAATGGCACTATGGTACAGGTAAGCTCACAACTCAGTCTGCAAAATCTCGTCAGCCCCGAGGGTGTCGCCGAGTGGTTGGCCGCCCTTGGCTTTAAGAGTCAGGACAGCGCCGAGACAAATATGATCTGGCGTGCCTTCAAGCTGGCCGAAGAGGCGCATACCCATCAACAGCGTGCATCGGGTGAGCCCTACATCAATCACTCCGTGGCCGTTGCGGACATTCTGGTTGGACTTCATCTTGACCCGGAGGCGATAGCCGCCGCCATTCTGCACGACGTGGTAGAAGATACCGAGATTAGCCTGGTCGATATCACCCAGCAGTTTGGCCCGGTCGTGGCACGTCTGGTGGATGGAGTCACCAAAATGAGCCTGATTGATAACCAGGCCGTCAATCTTACCGGCGGTGGGCGCAAAGAGACCCATCAAGCGGAGAGCTTGCGCAAACTCCTATTGGCGATGGCGGAAGATGTACGCGTGGTCCTGATCAAACTCGCCGATCGCCTGCACAACATGCGCACACTCAAACACCTGACAGAGATCAAGCAACGCCGTATCGCCCGCGAGACTCTCGACATCTACGCACCGCTGGCAAATCGATTGGGTATCTGGCAGATAAAGTGGGAGCTGGAAGACCTTTCCTTCCGCTACATGGAGCCGGTTAAGTACAAGCAGATCGCACAATTTTTAGATGAACGCCGAATTGATCGCGAGGGCTATATCGAGCAGGGCAAGCAGACCTTGTTGCGCGAACTCGGACGCATGGGGATCAAGTCCGAGGTCACGGGTCGCCCCAAGCACCTCTATAGCATCTGGCGCAAGATGCAACGCAAGCATCTCGGCTTTCACGAACTCTATGATGTACGTGCGCTACGAATAATTGTCGATGAAAAACGTGATTGCTACACCGCACTGGGTGTGGTGCACAGCCTGTGGCGACACATTCCAAAGGAATTCGACGACTATATTGCCACGCCCAAGGAAAATAATTACCAATCGATCCATACCGCAGTGATTGGCCCTGGAGGCAAAACCCTGGAGGTGCAGATACGCACGCGTGAAATGCATGAGCACGCCGAGCTCGGCGTTGCCGCCCACTGGAGATATAAGGAGGGTGGCAAACACGACAAGGGATATGAACAGAAGATCGTCTGGTTGCGACAACTCCTCGACTGGAAAGATGAGTCAGTTGACGCGGGTGATTTTATCGACCGTTTCAAATCTGAGGTATTCCAGGATCGTGTCTATGTCTTGACCCCGCAGGGTGATGTCGTGGACCTGCAACAGGGGGCGACACCGCTCGACTTTGCCTATCACATCCATACCGAGGTTGGTCATCGTTGTCGTGGTGCCCGAATCAATGGTCGTATGGTCACGCTCACTTATGAGTTAAAGAGTGGTGAGCAGGTAGAGGTATTGACAACACGCCATAGCCGACCGAGTCGTGACTGGTTGAATGTGCAATTGGGGTATCTCAAGACTTCACGTGCACGGGCCAAGGTTCGGGCCTGGTTCAAGCAACAGGACCAGGGTATCAGTATCACCTCCGGTCGTGCGGCACTGGAACGCGAGTTACGCCGTTTGGGTGTCGCGGAGGTCAATCACCAGACCCTGGCGGAGCGACTATCCTTCGCATCCGTGGATGATTTTCTTGCTGCACTGGGTCGTGGTGATTTGACCTCCACACAGATTGCCTCGGTTTTGCAGGAGATCGTGACGCCCATAGTCGAAACGGAGCCGGTGTTGCCTGCCGCACGGAGCGATACCAGCCCTCGCGACGATATCCATATCCAGGGGGTCGGTAATCTCTTGACCAATATGGGCAAGTGCTGTCATCCGGCACCTGGGGACAATATTATAGGGTTCATCACCCGCGGACGTGGGGTTACGATTCATCGACGAGATTGCCGTAATATCCTGAAAATGGACGGTACCAGGCGTGCCCGTCTGATTGATGTCGATTGGACGAGCTCTCATCGGAGCAATAGTTATCCTGTTGTCATCCTGGTTGATGCTATCGATAGACGCAATCTCCTGCGTGACATCATTACGGTGTTAAGTACGGAGGATGTAAATGTTACCTCGGTGGAGACAAAATCCATCAAGACAAGTAACTCGGCGCGCATGCGACTCACCCTGGAAGTCAATGATATTGGCCAATTAAGCCGGGTGCTGAATCGTATCAGTCTGGTTAATAATGTCATGGAAGTGACCCGCGTTGATGCCTGAGCGATAGTCCTGCTTCAGAAATGAAGATCTCACCGCCCCTGATACCGGCAATCTTGCTGCGTCGCTACAAACGCTTTCTCGCCGACGTACGTCTGGCAGATGGCCGCGAAATGACGGTACACACACCGAATACAGGCTCCATGCTCGGTTGCGCAAAGCCCGGCACACGCATCTGGTTGCGTGATACCTTTAACTCAAAACGTAAGTATCGTTACACATGGGAGATGAGCGAGACAACGTCGAGAGTCATGGTGGGGGTACACACGGGCTTGCCCCCCACTCTGGTCACAGAAGGCATTACAAATGGTCGAATCACCGAGCTACAAGGATATGATGTTATCCGGCGCGAAGTTCCGTATGGCCTCGAAGGGAGTCGTATCGACCTATTGCTGGAAAATGGGAATAAGCAGTGTTACGTCGAGGTCAAAAACGTCACGGCCAGCCTTCAGCAAGGGGCGGCGGTATTTCCTGATGCCGTTAGTGAGCGTGGCCGAAAACACCTGCGCGAGTTGATGCATGTCGTACAGCAAGGACAGCGGGCAGTGATCTTTTATTGTATTCAGCGCGACGATATAAATACGTTCAGTCCCGCTGAGCAGATTGATCCCGAGTACGCTAAAACCCTGCACGAGGCCGTGGAGCGGGGCGTAGAGGCCCTGGCGTATTGCGCACGGGTGACGCCCGACGAGATCTATTTACTCGATCGGGTACAGGTACTGTGCTGAACCTGATCGAATTTTGAAAGAAACTACAGTGAGGATTGAACTGATGCTGTTTAGAGTTTCTTTCCCGCTTGCAGCAGCTTTTCGCATTCTGCGGCGGGTAGGGGGCGGCTGAATAAATAACCTTGAATCTCGTCGCAGGCCTCATTCCGTAGATAGGCAAGTTGTTCCTCCGTCTCGACGCCCTCTGCTACCACGCGAAGTCCAAGGCTGTGTCCCAGGCTCAATATTGATCGAACGATAACGGCGTCATCCTCATTATCAGGTATGTCGCGAATAAACGAGCGATCCACCTTCAGACTATGGATTGAGAACGTCTTGAGGTAACTCAAGGAGGAGTAACCGGTGCCGAAATCATCCAGTGCGATACGAACACCTATATCTCGCAGTTTCTTTATGATGTTCTCTGCTGAGTTGATGTTGTACATGATGATGGACTCGGTGATTTCAAGCTCGAGCAAGTTCGCAGGTAGGCCGGTCTCATAGAGTATTCGCTGGACGACCTCTACCAGGTCATTCTGACGGAACTGTCGTGCAGAGAGATTGACTGCGACGGAA
>JAHEDA010000342.1 GCA_024641445.1 Gammaproteobacteria bacterium | reverse complement strand
TAGTGTGCCTTAACCGCCGCAACCGCCGATGGTGACCTTGACGTTCTTGCGTGCGCTGAAGGTGCCTTTGCTGGTCTTCACGACGGCGATGACGTCTGAGGTCTTGCCCATCTTGATACGGGTGGCGACATAACCCTTGCTGTTGCCGCTCATCACAAAATTGGCGGCCAGCGGATTGCCGTTGTTCTCGGCAAGCAGGGCGATGGATTGGATACCGGTGAGTTTGGTCTCGATCGTGACCGGGACGACGGCACCGTTCTCGGCGATGTCGGGGGCCTTGATGGAGATGTCACCACTGGGGCTGTTGTCGGCGCTGCCGAGTACACCACTGAGTGCATCCTGGACGGTCTTGGCATCGAATGCAGCCTGTGGCCAGGCGGCCAGCACGTTGCGGGGGCTTAGCAGGCCTGCGCCTACGGCCACAGCGACGGCGGATCCCGCCAGGCTGCCTTTCAGAAAGCTTCTACGTTGCATTTGCAGTTCTCCTGAATTGATTTTGTAATGATTACAGGGTGTAGACCCACTCTACGATGGCATCGATCTCTTTCGCAGAAAGGACCTCGTTCTTGCCAAAGGGGGGCATCACAGTGTTGGGATTCGCCTTGGTGGCATCATAAATTTGAGCACGTAGTTTCGCCTTATCGGGAAAACGTGCCTGCATGGCAACCAAGGTAGGCCCGATGTTACCGGCCAGTGAAGCCCCTGCATAATCATGACAGGTAAAGCAGTTGCCCTTTTTACGATCTTCGGCGACAGCCTTACCGAGCTTGACCATGTCTTGTTCTTCCGCTTTGACAGTCTGGGGTGCGATGGACAGAGCGCCCATGAGCAACGCAACTGCACTAGCAGCGGTGACGATATTGGCGGATTTCCGCATAGTCTCCTCCTCGTAAGTGCAAAATATACTCATCGAGTCAGCAGTTGCTGAGTCGAAATTGGTTTGCTTTATGGTTATTCCAAAAGTGAAAAAATTATCACTACTATCCAGTAGTAACCGGGCCTAGCATACATGAAAGGCGAGCCTGTGCAAGAGGTCGTGCGTGATTTAGTTAATTAGAGTTAACTAAAATACTACCGTTTTCAGAGTATTACATATCATTCAATGGTATCAGTGATTCACTGAGTAGCCTGTCCGGCCAACTCTCGTAATTCAGTCTGTACCTCTTGAATGCGAGCCTCAATACGGCTGAGTTGGTAGAAATCCATGCTGTCCTGTTTTTTCAGGGCGAGCTTGAGTTGCGTGAGGGCCTGATCCGGGTGACCCGATAGATAATAATATTCCGCGAGTGCCTCATGGGCATGGGCCTCATTACCAAGAGCGGTCTCGGCTTGTGAAAGGAGATTGTGCAGATCGGGTTGCTGTCTGTTGCTTAGCAAGGCCTTGCGCAGGAGCATCTTCGCCTTGGCCGGCTGGTTCTGTTTGAGGAGGAATGCGCAATACTCCTCGATGATCGCCCTATTATCTGGATATAACTCCAGACTCTTGGCATAGTGAGTCTCTGTCTCCTTGACCTTACCCAGGCCCTGCATCAGCTCCGCCTGCAGCAGTATATAGGCGATGCGCTCGGGGTGTTGCTTGCGAAGTTTCGCGATCAGGTCGAGTGCTGGCTGATGGTGTTCGAGACGTTGTTGGAGCAGGGCCTGTTCATATTCGATGGCCTCTTTATCATGATAGTGGCCACTGCTGAATTCATCCGTCACAACCTTCAATAAGGCCTTGGGATTATCATTGGCAATGACTCGACTACGGGCCTGCATCATGTAGAAGGTGCTGGAATCTCCCTGGCTGCCGATCGGGAGTTTATTGGCACGATTTCTGGCATCGGCGATGCGTGAAGTGGTGACCGGGTGTGTCATTAAAAACTCGGGGGGTTGTGTGCCATAGAGGCGAGATTGTTTTTCCAGTTTCTCAAAAAATGCAGGCATGCTACGAGGGTCAAAACCTGCGGCGGCCAGTAGGTCAATGCCTACTCGATCGGCCTCCTGTTCATGTAGACGTGAGTAGGTCAGCTGCTGTTGTGCGGCACTACCCACCGCCGTGGCAAGTGCCGCCTGACCTACCTGTGGATCTTGTCCCCCGAGAATAATTGCTGCGATCACTGCGGCCAAGACCGGAATGTTGCTCTGTTCCTCTTCACTGCGGGCATGGTGACGCTGTGTAATATGTGAAATCTCATGGGCGAGGACGGATGCCAGCTCACTCTCAGATTCCGTTGCCAGGATTAGTCCGTAATTAACACCAATGAATCCCCCTGGCAGGGCGAATGCATTGATATCGGCATCGTTGACAACAAAGAAGGTGAAATGTTGTTGGATCGAGGCGTCAGCAGAAATTAGCTTGTAACCGAGATGGTTTATGTATTCGGTAATTAATGGGTCTTCAAGTACACCACCTGACCGCCGAAGATTCCTTAATATCGCCTCGCCCGTGCGGTATTCCTGTGTTTGAGATAGTCCGCTGCTGCTGCCAATGTCGGGTAGTTGTATCTCGGCTGTCGCGGGGATCGCCGTGAATAGACTACATACATATATGAGTATGTACTGTCGGTATTTTAGTGGCATTCAATCGGTGCCTTCAGGTGTCTGGTAATAATGTATTTAAAAACAACAGGGTACAAACAAGTCTTAGAATACAGTATGTGGCCGTCAGGGGACGAGACACAATTTAGTGTTATTTGTATGGTCGGTGGTTCATTATTGAATTATTATCTGCTGATGTCACCATGCGGTTTCAGGAGTATGACGCAGGCCTTGTCGGTTACTGTACCGCATACCCAGCGACTGCGGCAGTGCAGGTGAACTTGGAATATAAAAACAGGTTGTATCGGTGTGTGGGTTTGGACTATAAGTGCACACCTTAAATTTTGATTGTAACCCTGAGTAAACTAGTTAAGGAGAATACCATGGCTGATTTTGATCAAGAACTGGATGCATCCGGTTTGAATTGCCCCCTGCCCATCCTGCGCGCTAAGAAATCACTGGC
>JAHEDA010000065.1 GCA_024641445.1 Gammaproteobacteria bacterium | reverse complement strand
GGCCGCCTCCCTGAGCGGTCTCTCCTTCGACAAAGGTCTCCTCAAAGATATCCGTTTCGCCAACCGTGGTGATAACGTCCTTCGTGTCGTGCTGGACCTCAAGAAGAGCGTCCGTCCCAAGAGTTTTTTGCTCCGTCCACAGAGTGAGTATGGTAACCGTCTGGTCGTTGACCTGTTTGATGCGAGTCAGGAATCGACCACTGCCCCCGCCCCCGTAAGGCGTGAGGCACCCAGGACCGGCGCCCCGCGTGACGTGATTATTGCCATTGATGCGGGCCATGGTGGAGACGATCCCGGAGCCCTCGGGCGGCGCGGGACCCGTGAGAAGGATGTGGTGCTGGGAATTGCAAGGCACCTGTATGACTTGGTTCGCCGTGAACCCGGGATGCGCCCGGTCATGATCCGCGATGGGGATTATTACATCTCCCTGCAGGACCGCGTAGACAAGGCACGTAAGCTACAGGCCGATCTGTTTATTTCTATCCACGCGGACGCCTTCAAGAGCCCAGGGGCCAAGGGTTCCTCCGTGTTTATCCTCTCTGACAAGGGGGCCTCCAGTGAGGTGGCGCAGTGGCTGGCCGATAGCGAAAATAATTCTGATCTTGTCGGTGGCGTGAACCTTGATGACAAAGACGATCTGCTCAAGCTGGTCCTGGTGGATATGGTGAAAAACTCCACCATTGAGGATAGTCACAAGGTCGCCGCCAGCGTATTGCGTGGCCTCCGTGGCGTGACCCCCTTGCACAAGGGCCGGGTGGAACAGGCCAATTTCCGGGTCCTTAAGTCGCCTGGCATCCCCTCGATTCTGGTAGAAACGGCCTTCATCTCCAATCCCGCAGAAGAGAAGAAACTCCGCAATGGTACTCACCAAATCAAATTAGCTCAGGCGATCCTGGCGGGGGCGCGCCAGTACTTCCGAGTCAATCCACCACCAAATACTCGCCTGGCCCTGTTGAAGTCGCGGCAACACACCATTAGCCGCGGAGAGACACTCTCTACCATTGCGGCACAGTATCAGGTGAGCATTCTGAAACTACGCCGCGCCAACCAGTTGGCCAGTGATCTACTCCATATTGGTGATACCTTAAAAATCCCGCTTAGCGATAGCTGATGTCACTACCTGCCAGTTGCGTTTATCCTGGCAGTTGATTCCCGTACACTTGTGGTGTGCAGCCAAAAACCTCAATCCAGCAACGCCCCATCCTGCCGCTGTCACAGCTGGTGGCGAACCAGATCGCCGCAGGTGAGGTGATCGAACGCCCAGCCTCTGTCCTCAAGGAATTCTTAGAAAACAGTATTGATGCAGGTGCCCGTCACCTGCGCATTGAGGCGTGTCAGGGGGGAATTGAGCTGATTCGTGTGACGGATGACGGGTGGGGCATCCCTCATGATCAGTTGGCCCTGGCCCTGCAACGGCACGCCACCAGCAAGATCGACACAAGTGAGGACCTTGCGCGCATCGCCAGCCTGGGTTTTCGAGGCGAGGCACTGGCCAGTATCGGTGCGGTCTCACGCTTACGCATGACCTCACACCATGGCGATGCGGAGAGCGCCTGGGGCATCGAGTCCTCACCGATGGCCACCACGACTGCAATCGAACCTGCTGCCCACCCGGTGGGTACCACAGTAGAGATGCGCGACCTTTTTTATAACACCCCCGCGCGGCGTAAATTCTTACGCTCCGACCAGACGGAGTATCGTCATCTTGATGAGGTCATAAAACGTATGGCCCTGAGCCATTTCGAGATTGCAATCGACTTCCATCACAACGAGCGTGACGTCTATCGACTGCGTGCGGCTAATGACGAGTCCTCGCGCGTTCAGCGTATACAGCGTCTCTGTGGTAAGCATTTTATGGAGCATGCAGCACAGATTGACGTGACGAATGCCGATATGCGTCTATGGGGCTGGGCCACTCTACCCGTGGGGGCTCGCCCTCAGACCGATCTGCAATTCTTCTATGTGAACGGTCGTATTGTGCGTGACCGAGTCATCAGTCACGCCCTGCGACAGGCCTACGAGGACAGTATCCATCCCGGTCGTCACCCAGCCTATGTTCTGCACCTGGAGCTTGACCCTGCGGTCGTTGACGTTAACGTCCATCCCACCAAGCACGAAGTACGTTTTCGTGCCGCACGTCAGGTGCACGACTTCCTTGCCCAGGCGCTGCGTCAGGTATTGCGTGGTGGTAGTCAGCGTGCGGATAACTCGATATCAGCGCAAACTGCAAATGTGCATACCCATCAACCCGGTATCGCGGCGATAAGAGAGCGCACGGGGCGATACGACAATAATGCCTCGCAGCCCCCTGCCGCAGGCGTATTTGGGCGTCCGCTGGGTATCATGGGAGACTATTTCGCCGTGGCCGAGCGAGAGGGAAGAATGTGCATCTACGATATGCGCGTCCTGCAGGGCTGGTGGTTGCGTCGACAGATGGACGTGCAAGATAGCGGTGGTGGTCTGGTTGTTCAGCCATTATTACTCCCAGCCAATATCAAACTGGATGCAGAACAGTTTCGGTTATTTGATTCACATCAGTCGATATTGCGCAGGCTTGGTTTCGATCTTGAGGCCAGCGGGCCTCAGAGCGTTCGTCTGCGAGCCATGCCCGCGATTGCCAGGGGTGCAGCGATGGATGACTTGATACCCGCTATGCTCAAAAGTGCTTCTTCCGGGTTTGATGCCGTCGTTACACATCTGTGTAAGTTGCTGGCAACGGTCAATCTGCCGAGGTCGGAGCGTGAACTCCAGGCATGGTTGGGGCAGATTGAGCTGAGTGGGGTTGTGCCGGATCGGATGTCCTATACGATCGAACTGGATCGCCTGCAGGCCTATTTTGATAATCTGTCGGATACGACTGTGTGAGTAATAGACCCTTTGCCCTGGTGTTGATGGGGCCGACGGCATCGGGCAAGACCGAGCTCGCGGCCGCGCTGGTAGAACAATTTCCGTTAGAGATTATCAGTGTCGATTCTACGCTGGTATATCGCGGCATGGACATTGGGACGGCCAAACCCGACGCCGAGCTCCTTGCCCGTGCACCACATCGGCTGATCGACATTCTCGACCCGGCCGAGGCCTATTCGGCCGCACGCTTTCGCGAAGATGCCCTGCGTGAGATGCAGGACATATGTAAAGCAGGCCGCATCCCCTTGCTGGTGGGCGGCACCATGCTGTATTTCCGGGCCTTACTGGAGGGCCTGTCAGAACTTCCCCCAGCCGACCCGGCGATACGCCAGGCCCTTGAGGAACGCGCTGGTCAACGGGGCTGGGAGGCGATGCATGCGGAGTTAGAAAAAGTCGATCCCCAGGCCGCCGCGAGGATACACCCCAACGACCCGCAACGAATTCAGCGCGCGCTTGAGGTCTATGAGCTGTCGGGTAAATCCCTCTCAGACTGGATCGCGGAACCGGGGCAGACCGTGTTTCCATACGATGTGTGCAAGATTGGCCTGCTCCCCTCTGACCGAGCCGTCCTGCATGACCGCATTGCCCAGCGGTTTAAACAGATGCTCGAACAGGGGCTTGTCCCTGAGGTTGAGGCACTCTACCAACGCGGTGATCTGGACCTGACTAAACCCTCGATGCGCGCCGTCGGTTACCGTCAGGTCTGGGAGTATCTGGAGGGGAAACTTATTTATGATGAAATGGTCTACCGGGGGATTGTCGCTACCCGTCAGCTGGCGAAGCGGCAATTCACCTGGCTGCGGAGTGAAAATGACCTGCATTGTGTGGACGCCCTGGCCGGAGATGTACATGCCCGGGTCTTGAAAATCCTGGGGAGCACGCCCATAACAGCCTGACTCGGTATGCTACACTTGAAAAACCTGTCGAATATCACATGGTTTTTATCGGGTTTGGCAGGTCTTCACGATAAGAAGCCCTACAAATAAACTGGAGAAAACAAAATGAGTAAAGGGCAAGCACTTCAAGATCCTTTTCTGAACACCCTGCGGAAAGAGCGTATTCCCGTCTCCATCTATCTCGTTAACGGCATCAAGCTTCAGGGCCAGATCGAGTCGTTCGATCAATTTGTGGTATTGCTACGCAATAGTGTCAGCCAAATGGTCTATAAGCATGCGATCTCAACCGTGGTACCGGCACGCAATGTCAAAATGCCCATGTCGGATGATGCCGCACCTGCCCCAGGAAATTTGTAATTTGCCCAGACGCGATTTAAACCTCTGGAGGGCGTACCTTGTTTGAGCGCCCTTCAGGTGGCGAGCGTGCGGTACTGGTGCATCTGGATTTTACCACCGCTGTCGACAAGGAAGGTCTGGACGAATTCAAGGAGCTGACCGTGTCCGCCGGGGTTACACCGGTGGTGGTTATCACGGGTTCACGTCGCGTTCCTGACTCAAAATATTTCATCGGTACCGGTAAGGCCGAAGAGGTGCGTGAGGCGGTTGTTGCGCATGAGGCCGAGGTGGTCTTGTTCAACCATACACTCTCTCCAGTACAAGAGCGCAATCTCGAAAGACTCTTGCAGTGTCGTGTGCTTGATCGTACCGGTCTGATTCTCGATATCTTTGCCCAGCGCGCGCGCAGCCACGAAGGCAAGTTGCAGGTAGAGCTGGCACAACTCCGTCATCTCTCTACCCGATTGGTCCGGGGCTGGACTCACCTTGAACGGCAAAAGGGTGGTATCGGTCTGCGCGGACCGGGTGAGACCCAGTTGGAGACCGACCGACGCCTGCTCGGTGAGCGCATCAAACAATTGAATAAGCGTTTGGAAAAGGTGCGACGTCAGCGAGAGCAGGGGCGGCGTGCGCGCCAACGTGCATCGATCCCCACCGTCTCACTGGTGGGGTATACCAATGCCGGTAAATCGACCCTGTTCAATCGGCTTTCAACAGCAGATGTTTTCGCCGCAGACCAACTCTTCGCCACACTTGACCCAACCTTGAGGCGGATCGAAATGCCTGCGGGTGCACCGATGATCCTGGCCGACACTGTCGGTTTTATTCGACATCTGCCGCATGACCTGGTCGAGGCCTTTCGCTCGACACTGCAAGAGACACGCGAGGCGAATCTACTGCTCCACATCATCGATGCCGCGAGTGAAGTGCGGGAGGACAATATCCTGGCCGTGGAGACCGTTTTGACGGAGATCGAGGCTGCTGAGCGCCCACAGTTGCAAGTCTTTAATAAGATTGATTGTTTACCGGACGTGTCCCCCCATATTGAATACGATGATACCGGCAGACCTCGAAGGGTGTGGCTGTCGGCGCTCACTGGGGCGGGTATACCCCTATTGTTACAGGCCATTGAAGAGATATTGGCAAATGAGACTGTGCACGAACAGTTGAGTCTTCCCCCCACTGCCGGGCGTTTGCATGCCAAGCTCTATACCACTGGCAAGGTGGTGCAAGAGCAGATAGGTGCCGATGGTCATTGGTTAATGGATGTCGAGGTCCCGCGGCCGGAATGGCAATCCTTGTGCAAACACGAGGCCATTGAGCAATTTATAATCCAGCCTATGCCGGAACCAGTCCTTGCGGCAGGCGGCGAAGGTCCCTAGAATTTACCCCTCTGTTTTTCCTTGGGTATCAGACGAGTTATACCCGCAAACGTAGTAATCAGCCGGAGTGCAACATGGCCTGGAATGAACCGGGCGGTTCCGGGGGCAAAGACCCCTGGGGTAACCGCAACAATGAGCAGGGTCCTCCCGACCTTGACGAGATCATCCGCAAGCTACAGAAGAAATTCTCAGGCATGTTTGGTGGTAAGGGTGGCGGCGATAAGCAGGGGAGTGCTGGCAACGGCTCATTGCTCGCCGGCATTGGTTTCATCGTTGTCATCATTGTGGTGATTTGGGGTCTATCCGGCTTCTACATCATTGAGCCCGCCGAGCGTGGCGTGATCCTGCGCTTTGGCCGTTATGTTGAAACGGTAGGCTCGGGCCCGAATTGGCATGTACCGTATCCCATCGAGTCAGTAGAAAAGGTCAACGTCGATCAGGTGCGTAATGCCACCCACAAGGCCGAGATGCTCACTAAAGATGAAAATCTCATCACCATTGCGCTGGCGGTACAGTACAAGGTGAAGAATGCCAAAGACTATTTGTATAACGTCCGCGACCCTGACTACACCCTCAAAGAGGCCTCCGAGAGTGCCTTGCGTGAAGTGGCGGGCTCCAAGCGTCTGGACGATATTCTGAGTGAGTCCGGCGGGCGTGAGATTCTGGTCAATGAGACCGAGAAGGAGATCCAGAACCTGATGGACCTCTATAACACCGGGATTACGGTGTTGAAGGTCAACCTGGAGAGTGCTCAACCGCCGCAGGATGTTCAGGCCGCATTCGAAGATGCAATCAAGGCGCGTGAGGACGAAGACCGTTACAAGAAACAGGCCGAGGCCTACGAGCGCGATATCATCCCGAAGGCCGAGGGTGACGCCGAACGCCTGGGGCAGGAGGCCGAGGCCTACAAGCAACAGACTATCGAGCAGGCGCGCGGTGAAACCAGTCGCTTTCTACAGACCCTGGATGAGTATCGCAAGGCCCCAGAGGTGACGCGTAAGCGCCTGTATCTGGAGACGATGGAAGGCATCATGAGCAAGAACAGCAAGATCGTGGTGGATGTCGATAAGGGTAGCAACATGCTTTATCTACCCCTGGATCAGATCATGCGGAAAAAGTCAGAGGGCACCACACCAACGCCTGCCGCGCAGGGGGCCGCGACCGGGACAACGGATCGCTCCGACAAGATCAGCACTGACATTGACGATGCCGCAAGGCAGCGCACCCGCACGAGGGAGCAACGCTAATGGAAAAGAACAAGATCATTGCCACCGTAATCGTTTTGCTGGTGCTGTTGTTCGGCTCTAACTTTTTCTTCACCGTAAATGAACGCGAGTCGGCGATCCTGCTTGCCTTGGGCAAGCTTAAGCGTACTAACTTTGAACCGGGGATCTATTTCCGTGTCCCCTTATTCAATGAGGTGCTGAAGTTTGATCGCCGCGTTCTGACCCTGGATGCCAAGCCTGAACAGATCCTTACCGGTGAGAAGAAGAACGTCATGGTGGACTACTTCGTGAAGTGGCGTATCACCAATGTCGAACAATACTTCCGCTCCTTTGGTGGTCGTGAGGCCGATGCGGCATCCCGTATGGCACAGACCATTAAAGATGGTCTACAGGCCGAGCTGGGTAATCGCACCATCCGCGAGGTGGTCTCCGGTGAACGCAAGGAGATCATGAAGAACGTAGCGGATCTTGCCGATTCGAAGATGAAAGACTTCGGTGTAATGATTGTGGATGTACGGATTAAGCAAATCGAGCTGCCGCGGAATGTGCGTGACTCGGTGTTTGACCGTATGCGCGCCGAGCGTCTGCGTATCGCCAACGAGCACCGCGCAATGGGTGAAAAGGAGTCGCTGATCATCCGCGCCCGAGCAGACCGCGATCGTACCGAAATACTGGCCCGCGCCAAGCGTAAGGCGGAAGAGATTCGAGGTTCGGGTGATGGTAAGGCCACGGCGATCTATGCCCAGGCCTATTCCAAGGACGCGGGGTTCTACGATTTTTATCGTAGCCTGCAGGCCTACCGACGCTCGTTTAACAATGAGAATGAGATCATGGTTCTGCAACCGGACTCCGAATTCTTTCGCTACTTTAAGCAGACCAAGCCTAAAAAATAACCATAACGTCACCCTGGCATGGGTTGGGGTGACACAAGCAACAGGATTGACAGGATGATGTGGGAGGACCTGCTGGGGGCAATCGCGTTAGTGATGGTCATTGAAGGCATTATGCCAGCGTTGACCCCACGGATTTTTCGCAAGACCCTCCGCACGATGTCTGAGATGAATGATCGATTTCTGCGCGTGTGGGGTTTGCTCCTGATGGTCCTCGGTGCCTTCCTGCTCTATACAATAAAGTCCTGATAGATACGATTTACCCAATTTTAAGAGACGGATCATGACCGAGAGTAAACGCTGGTTGTTGCCAGAGGGAATTGAAGAGTTGTTGCCACCTCAGGCACGTCACCTGGAGCAGTTGCGTCGTCAAGTCGTTGATCACTACCAGTCCTGGGGGTATGAGTTGGTGATGCCGCCATTCATCGAATACCTCGATTCCTTATTGGTAGGCACCGGGGATGACCTGGATCTGCAAACCTTCAAGCTGATCGACCAGAAGACCGGGCGTCTCATGGGACTGCGAGCCGATATGACGCCACAGGTGGCGCGTATCGATGCGCATCGTCTGCGTCGTGCTACACCAACACGGTTGTGTTATCTCGGCACCGTACTACATACCCTGCCAGACGGCTTTGCCGGTTCACGTAGCCCGCTACAAGTGGGTGCAGAGTTATACGGCCATGCGGGTATCGAGAGTGACATCGAGATATTGAGCCTGATGATGGAGACCCTCGCCTTCTGTGGAATTACCGACACCTATCTTGATATTGGGCACGTTGGCATCTTTCGTGGCCTGGCCCAACAGGCTGGCTTGAGTGATGCGCAAGAACAGCAGTTGTTTGAGGCGCTTCAGCGTAAGGCCAAGCCCGAGATCGTCGTGTTACTAAAAGAGTGGAAGTTAGATGCAAATGCCAGCGCCATGCTGGGCAGCCTGGCCGACCTGAATGGTGATGCCGAGGTGCTCTCGCAGGCGCGCACTGTCTTGCAGCGAGCGAGTGCCGATGTGCTGGAGGCGCTTGCAAATCTCGAGCGGGTGGCGGCACTGGCCAGGCTGCGGCTGCCAAAGGTCACTCTGCATTATGACCTGGCCGAGCTACGCGGCTATCACTATCACACCGGCCTGGTCTTTGCGGCCTTCGTCGCAGGGCAGGGCCAGGCCATCGCCCAGGGTGGGCGTTATGACGGGATCGGTAAGGCCTTTGGCAACGCCCGTCCCGCCACCGGCTTTAGTACCGACCTCAAGACCTTGGTCAATCTGATGCCCGAAAATGGCTCCGCTCTCCTTAATGCCATCCATGCCCCCGCGCAAGAGGATGTCGATCTGTTGCAAAAGGTGAGAGAATTGCGGGCTGAGGGGCAATGTGTCATCTGTGAACTACCCGGTCAGTCAGGCGATGCCCGCGCAATGGGCTGTGACCGGCGGCTGGTGAAAAAAGATGGGCGTTGGGAAATACAACCGTTGTAACGCTTTCAACAAGAGAATCAGGCATGGGAAAGAATGTAGTCGTTATTGGGACCCAATGGGGTGATGAGGGTAAGGGCAAGGTCGTCGATCTGTTGACGGATCGCGCAGATGCCGTGGTCCGGTTCCAGGGTGGTCACAATGCCGGTCATACCCTCGTCATTGAGGGCAAGAAGACCGTCCTGCACCTGATCCCCTCGGGTATCCTCCGTTCCAAGGTGCAGTGTCTGATCGGCAATGGCGTGGTGCTCTCGCCCACGGCCCTGTTGAAAGAACTGGATATGCTGGCCAGCAATGGTGTCGATGCGACGGGCCGCCTCTTTATTAGTGAGGCCTGCACGCTGATCCTGCCTTACCATATTGCACTCGATCAGGCGCGTGAACTGGCGCGTGGCAAGAAGGCCATCGGCACCACCGGCCGTGGTATCGGCCCCGCCTACGAAGACAAGATCTCCCGTCGCGGCCTCAAGGTCGGTGACATGCTGCACCGCGAGCGCCTCGCCGCGCGTCTGGGTGAAGTCCTCGACTACCACAACTTTGCCCTGAAGAATTATTTCAAGACCGACACCGTGGATTTCCAACAGGTGCTGGATGAGACCCTGGCAATGGCCGAACGGATCCGCCCGATGGTGGCCGATGTCACGGGTATGCTGCACAAGCTGCGCACCGAGGGTAAGAGCGTCATGTTTGAGGGCGCGCAGGGTACCCTGCTGGATATCGATCACGGTACCTATCCCTATGTGACCTCGTCCAACCCAACTGCGGGTGGTTCCTGTACTGGTACCGGTGTTGGGCCACGTGACATTGATTATGTCCTGGGGATCACCAAAGCCTACACCACGCGTGTCGGTGCGGGTCCATTCCCGACCGAGCTATACGACGGTGTAGGGCTCAATGACCCCATCGGCGCCCACATGGCCAAGCTCGGTCACGAGTTTGGTTCGACCACTGGACGTGCCCGTCGCTGTGGCTGGCTGGATGCGGTGAGCCTGCGTCGCTCCGTGCAGCTGAATTCACTCTCTGGCATCTGCCTGACCAAGATGGACGTGCTCGATGGACTGGAGAGCCTGCGTATCGCGGTGGGTTATGAGGTGGACGGCAAGCAGATGGATGCACCGCCGATTGGCGCCGATGCCTACGAACAATGCAAACCACTCTACATTGATGTCGCGGGCTGGAAAGAGACGACGGTTGGCATTCGCAAGTATGAAGACCTGCCAGTTAATGCGAAGGCTTATATAAAGAAGATCGAAGAGGTCGTTGGCGTGCCCGTGGATATTATCTCTACCGGTCCCGATCGCGCCGACACGATCGTACTGCGTCACCCCTTCGGCTAGACGACGATAAACATCACCCGTCCGAATTGGATGGGTGATGTGAAATACCCAGAAGTAATGGTTCCGGTTGACGGCTTTTTCAGTCAACGTCTAATTAATCTGAAATAGCACAATCAGTCTTTCGTTCTTCTCTCTCTCAGCCAATCTGGCATGCCATCAGGATATGCCAGGCCGTAAATACTCTTTCAAGATACTAGCCCCATCTCTGTGCACCATGTTCATACCTATCCTGAAATAAAACGTAGCACTGGGCGTTATTAGTTGTAGTGCGATATTGATGTCGAGTGTTACTCGGAGGGTTACACCTGCGATAACCAGTGTAAAAAATTAAAGTGCGACGGCTATGAGCCGATAAGGGTAAAGACTTGTGATGAATGTGTGTCGCGGTGGGCGTTAGGGGCTGAGTCTTGTCTACGTGCGTGACAAGACATAGTCGTCGATGCCTCTGGATAATCCGAGTTGGTTGTCTAACATAAGAATAGTATTGGCATGATGCCAAATTTTGATAAATCAGAGAATGGAGAAATGGTATGAAATCTAATTCTGTTGTACGTAAGTTACTAGCGGCCGTTCTGGTCGGACTGTTGCCAATGACCAATGCGTTTGCCTTGTCGTCGTTCCCAACTACCGGAAGCTGTGCGATGCTTGTAACGGTTCCCGTACCACTGGGTCAAACCATCCCGGCTAACAATGTGAGTTATAACATCATCG
>JAHEDA010000341.1 GCA_024641445.1 Gammaproteobacteria bacterium | reverse complement strand
CCGGGGTGTTGATGAACACCGCGATCGCGGCCGCACAAAATCCCGTATTGATGGCCTCGGCCATGAAGAAGGCCATCGAGGCCGGGCGCGAGGCCTATCTGGCCGGGCGCATGCCGCGCAAGCGTTATGCCAGCGCCTCCTCGCCCCTGGACGGTACCTTTTTCTAGGCGACGCGATTCCATGGAAATCCTGCATCTGGTCGATGGACAGCCCGTGCAATATCGCGAGTTGTCACTGGGTATGCCGGATACAGGATTTATCTGGATCGATATCACGCGTGACGAAGAGCTTATCTGGCCGCAGCAAGTGGAACAGATTACCGGTGTCCACATCGACGAGCGCCACGTCGCTGACTGCGACAACTCTCTACACCCATCACATTATGAAGGTACCAGCGAATACGATCGCCTCATCTTCCGCAGCCTCACTCGTGAACAACCCGAGAATGATATTGCGACCCGCTCGACGGTCTTTTTTATGTTAGGGTATATGGCATTGGTGACCGTGCGTGATCGCGATAGCCGCTCGGTCGGCCTGATCCGGCAGCGCCTGATGGAGCGCGGTATCCGGCGCCCGAATACCACGGCGGCCCTGATGCATCTCATCCTCGGTAACATGGTCGATCGCTTTATGTCGTTGCGTGAACCCCTGGCGGTCAAGGTGGCGGTTTGGCGTGATGTTCTGCTCGACCCCTCCGAACAGTTTACCGACTGGCGCTCGGTGCTGAAGCACAGTCAGCATGTTCGCAAGCTGGAGATGCTGTGTGAGGAACAGGAAGAGGCCCTGCATGGCTGGCGCGAGAACACCGATATTGACCTCGATGACGCGCTGTTAATTCGCACCAATGACATCCTCGAACACATTCAACGCATGACCCGCTTTTCTCATGAGCTGGCGCGTGATGTTGAATCGGTGATTCAGTTACACTTTTCTGCCGTTGCCCATCGTACCAATGAGATCGTGCGTGTCCTGACGGTGTTGTCGGCCATCTTCCTGCCTCTTACACTTATCTCCGGTATTTTTGGGATGAACTTTCAGGTGATGCCTGGCCTGAGCGATGGGCACGGATTCTTCTATACCATTCTCGGTATGGTTGGTTTGGCGGGTGCCTTGCTGCTGTGGTTGCGCATGAAAGACTGGTTCTGAGCCAGTGTATGGAAATCCAGGACGAGAAACCCCTGCGCAAGATCCGCAGTTTTATGCGGCGACAGAAGCGTCTGAGTAAATTTCAGCAATATGGCCTGGAGGTCCTGGCGCAAAAATACGCCCAGGAAGTCAACAATCAGGTTATTGATCTGGATGTCTGGTTTGGTCGACAGGCACCACGCATAGTCGAGATCGGTTTTGGTAATGGCGCCGCACTCTTGAGTATGGCGACCGCACACCCCGAAAATGATTACCTGGGAATCGAGGTGCATCGTCAGGGGGTGGGCAATCTTTTGTGGGAGACCGAGCAGCAAGGCCTGGGCAACATTCGTGTGATTGCCAACGATGCCGTCGAGGTCTTGCAAAAGATGATCCCCGACGCCGCACTCGATGCCGTACACCTTTTCTTTCCCGACCCCTGGCGCAAGAATCGTCATCACAAGCGTCGTATCGTGCAGCCTGAATTTGCACAGCTCCTGCGACGAAGGCTCAAGCCAGGTGGCATCTTCCACATGGCGACCGACTGGCAGGATTACGCACGCCACATGATGATGGTAATGAGTGCGGCAGAGGGGTTTGAAAATATTGCTGGTTTAGATAATTACACCCCGCGTCCTGGGGCAAGACCATTGACCAAGTACGAGCAGCGAGGTGAGCGCCTTGGCCACGAGGTCTGGGACCTGGTCTTCAGGAAGATCAGTTAGTGTCCACGATAGGGTCACAATCCGGGGTTGGCCGATGCCGCGCCTAGTTCGCGCGTTACAAAACTGGGAGGGTGACACCCTTGCAGTCATACTGACGGACGAGATCAAGCAACTATCGATGGAGACGCTACCACTGCAACAGGCCGTGAGCCCTGGCAGCTATGTCGATGTGCAGAATCTTGGCCTGAGTCTGTTGTCCAGACAGGCTTGCGATGAGGCGGTGCGCTTGCGCGTCGGCGTCTTTTTTACCGAGATCGTGGCATCATGCGGTTGTGGCGATGAGCCCATGCACCTCAATGCCTACTGTGAATTGGATATAAGTATCAAAAGAACCACCGCCGAAGCGACGTTTGCCTTCACGGAGGGCTGACAACAACAAGGAGAGAGCTATGTATACGGGTGGTTGTCTGTGTGGTGCAGTGCGCTTTGAGATCCATGGCGGTATCCGCAATATTGTTTTCTGTCACTGCTCCGAGTGCCGCAAGGCCCAGGGTAGCGCCTTTGCCAGCAATGGGATTGTGCAGGCAGAGCGATTCAAATTTCTGGCTGGTGAAGACAGGTTGACGGCATTTGAATCAACCCCTGGTCAGTATAAATATTTCTGCAAGGTCTGTGGCTCTCCCATCCTGAGTCGTAATACGGATAAACCCGATCTGGTCAGGGTACGACTCGGGACGATTGAGTCTGATATCGTCGAACGTCCTGTTGCGCATATCTTTGTCTCATCCAAGGCTAACTGGGAGGATATCGGTTCCGATATACCACGTTACGATGGTTACGAGCCTGGGCGGTGAGTCGAGATTAGCGACCCCATGAGTGCAATGGTATCCACTCGTGCCTATATTCCATGTAGGCGCCTGAGGTATGATATGGCCGCGAGACATTTTGTACCTGACCGCCTCGCGAAAAATTTCTGACAAGTGATGCGATTTGAGAGGGCTCATGCCAGTATCCATTGACGGTCGTACCGCACTGCAACGCCTGCGCGAGGGCAATGAACGATTTGTCTCGAATAATCGTGTGACGGATCAACTCTGTACCGTGACGCGGCGCAATGAGATCGTCGACAAGCACGAACCCTTCGCCATTATTCTCGGTTGTTCCGACTCACGCGTCCCCGCCGAGCTGGTGTTTGATCAGGGCCTCGGTGATCTGTTTGTGATCC
>JAHEDA010000064.1:10292-11302 GCA_024641445.1 Gammaproteobacteria bacterium | reverse complement strand
GGCTGATGACAAGGATCTTCCTGCCAGTAGGCAGCAGCTTATCGGCAAAGTCTTTTGCTTCTTGTGGTATGGGCATGTCCCATCTGATAATCTGATGGTCAATACCCAAGGTCTTGGTAAAACTTGTAAAGCTGTCGATCACGTGTTGACGTGCGTGATAGGGTATCTTGTGATTGGTGAATAGCCACTGTCCATCCTTGGCCCGGGTGCGATCAAAGCCGAGTCTTATTGGTGCCTTGATTAGCAGACTCAGGATGCTGGCGCGAAGCGACATCTGCATATGCAGTAATACATCGAAGTGCCGACCATGCAGTGCGCGAAAGACATCCAGATAGGCGCGCCATCCCCTGGCTTTATCAAATATGATGAAGTCAACACCGGGGATGTCATAGACCAGTCCGTATTCGATCTTGCCAATGACCCAGGTTATTTTTGTCTGTGGCCAGTTGTCCTGTACTATCCGGAGTACGGGGAGGGTATGACTTATATCACCCAAGGCAGAAAGCCGTAATATGCAGATGGATCGGGGCGGGTGCGCCAAGGGTAGTAACGACATGCTTATGAGTCCACAGACCGTAACAATTTCACAAGGCTACATCCTATACGACCCGGAGCTCTGTCGCAAAGCGGAACCCGAATGGTTTAGCCATGCGTTTTGGCTGCGGCATGGCACGATCACGGGGACGGAAAAAGGGCGTGGTGCCAGTTGGTATCTCCAACACGACAATGAAGCTTGGGTCTGGCGACACTACAGGCGTGGTGGTTTGATGGCGCGTCTGTTGAAGGATTCATACTTATGGCAAGGTTTGAGCGCAACCAGAGTGTGGCGTGAATGGTACATGCTGTACCACATGCGACAACAACACCTACCGGTACCGCAACCCATTGCCGCCCGGGTAGTGCGGCAGGGTATTTTTTATCAGGGGGATATCCTGACGCGACGAATTCCGGCCGCACTAACGCTCAGTCAGGTGTTGATGCAACGGCCAATATCAGCCGCGTATTGGCAG
>JAHEDA010000064.1:6644-10282 GCA_024641445.1 Gammaproteobacteria bacterium | reverse complement strand
ACCTTAACGATTCCTCGGGGCTACATCCTATACGACCCAGTGCCGGGCCGCAAAGTCGAACCCGCGTGGTTTACCTCGGCCTATTGGCAGCAGCACGGTACGATTCAGGGCACGGAAAAGGGGCGGGGGGCAAGTTGGTATGTCCAGGCAGAGGGGCAGGAGTGGGTGTGGCGTCATTACCGTCGTGGTGGCCTCGTCGCGCGCGTATTACATGATGCCTATCTATGGCGTGGTCTTGTGCAGACTCGGGTCTGGCGTGAGTGGCATCTCCTCTATCAGCTCTACCAGCAACAGTTGCCGGTGCCGCAGCCCATTGCTGCCAGAGTAATGCGTTTAGGCCTGTTTTACCGGGGCGATATCCTAACCAGACGTATCCCGGAGGCTCAGCCACTGAGTCAGATTCTGACCCAGCAGGGCATGGAGGCAACAGCCTGGCGCAGGCTCGGTGAGGTTATTAGGCGGTTTCATCAAGCGGGTGTGAGTCATGCAGATTTTAATGCACACAATATTCTGCAAGACCATAATGGTGACTTTTATGTAATTGATTTTGACCGTGGCCGAATCAGGCCCCCTGCCACTAGTTGGCAACGCAAGATGTTGCTGCGCCTAGGGCACTCCCTGGATAAGTTATCTGCACGGCAACCGCTATTTCATTTTACCGAGGCGGACTGGCGTGAATTGCTAATCGGTTATGGCGGGAGTATCTGATTTCTGTCGCGGTTGTAGGGGCTTGCATAGGGATTGGAGCGCACTGAGATAACGCTCAACAATATCTGCCTCACCTTGCAAACACTGTTTTCCCTTCTCGCCCATCTCATCACAAAGCGACTTATCTTCCAATAGCATCGAAAGTGTCGTCGGGAGTTCGTCAGCAGAATCCACTTGAATAGCCGCAGCCGCCGAGAGCAGTCGCTGTGACTCGTCGATGAAATTCTCCATGTGTGGCCCGAATACAACCGCCTTACCGGCGTGTGCAACCTCCAGGATATTTTGCCCACCCTTGGCGACGAATGAACCTCCCATGATGACAAAGCTGGAACCCGCGATGAGACCGCGCAGCTCGCCAAAGGTATCCGCAATATAGACTTGTGTTGCTGCAGTGATCTGATCGCCACGACTACGGATAGCGATATTGAGCGAGCGTTGGCGCGCCACGGCAATAATTTCATCTCGACGTTGCGGGTGGCGCGGTGCAATCACGAGCAGGTGGCTCGATCGCTTGACCTCCTTCCAGGCCGAGAGCAATACCGCCTCCTCATTGTCGCGGGTAGAGGCGGCCAGGACGTAAGGCCGGCCAAGGTCAATTGGCGCGGCAACGGCTGCGTTGGCGATCGCCAACTTGATGTTGCCAATAACTTTAACATTATTGGCCGTCGGGTTGAGGGCGATGAATTTCTCCGCGTCAGATGTACTACGCGCCAGGATGCCACTCAATTGCTGCGCACTATAAGAGGTTAATCGCTGTATCCAGTACTTATCCAGTCGCGCCCTGTGAGAAAGCCGCGCGTTCACAAGAATCAGCATCACCCCCTTCCAGTTTGCCGTCCAGAACAGTTGCGGCCAGATCTCGGTCTCGACGATCAGCCCACAACGTGGTTGCAGGCGCTTGATGAAGCGCTTGACCATGGTGAGGTAATCCAGCGGTAGATAGATATGGCGGCAGCCGGGGGGCAGTTTCCCACGTGCATTCCTGGCGCCAGTCGGGGTAATCGTGCTGAGTGTAATCGCAATCTCTGGGTTTTTTGCGATCATGGCCTCAATCAACGGGATGATGGCATTGACCTCGCCGACCGAGGCGGCGTGGACCCATATCTCATTATCACGGTGTGGTGGCAACATCCAGCCCAGCCGCTGGAAAAAATAGCGCGGCTCGCGTGCCTTGATGGCCTGCCACAGGGTAACCACTACAACGATCGGGAAGATGATAAACAACAGGCGTCGATACAGCTTGAGCGACTTATCGCGCTTGGGTTTATACAGTGCCGCCACCCCAATCGGGCGGGTCTTGAAGCGTCGGTGCAGCCACAGGTATTGCTCCGGCGCCTTGCGTACATTCAACTCAATCGTATCGTTCACACGCCTTGCATCGGCGATCTCATCATCACTCGGGAAATTACCCAGCGCGGGTAACAGGGTCGCCTGATAGCCGCGACCCTGCGGCAGGCGCTCCCACTGCAATGGCAGCACCGGTGCACGGCTGGCCTTGGCCAGTCGCGCAGGCATGGTGAGTGAGGCCGCCGGTTCACCCATAAAGGGTGCAAAGACGGTCTGCTCGCGTCCAAAATCCTGATCCGGTGAATACCAACAAATCTCATTTTGTTTGAGATGTTTGAGCATGCCGCGCAGGTCGCGGCTGTTTATGACCCCGGCGTAGTGTTGCAGGCGCACGTGCTGGGTGATGGCCTCGAATAATTTATTGCGCGCAGGTTTGACCGTGACGTAATAGGGCATGTGGGCGGCGAGCAGGCGTCCCACCAACAGAAAGGGCATCATGTGCCCACCCATGACGATTGCCCCACGCCCCTGTTGCAGGGCGGCTTGTACATTCTCCAGACCGACGATACGAAACATGGCCTGGAGTTTTTTTTCATTACCAAAGAGTGACAGCGCCGCCTCGAACAGGGATAGGCCCGCTGCCATCATGTTACGCCGCAGCAAATCGCGCTGTGCAACGGGAGACAGTTCGCGCAGGCAGGCCTTGATGTTGGCAAAGGCAACCTTGCGTTGTGGTAACGGCAGGTAATACATGAGCAGGCCGATAGCATTGCCGACGTAGTACAAGAGACGATAGGGCAGCCTCGCAACACACCAGAGAATGGCCAGCAATACCCAGGTGGGCCAGTAGCGTGGACCGAGGAATCGCTCAAAGGGAAAACGCGTGGATGCCATAAGCGGGAATCTTACTGGAAAGCGCCTGGGGTGACCACGCGGCGGGGAAATGTCGCTAGCGGATAAGGCGGGAGAGGGTCTTAAAGTGCTCATGACTGGCGTCGCGCAGCCACTCAAACAGGATCGACTCGGTGCTGACGATGCTCACCCCCGCCGCCTGCATCCGAGCCAGCGCATTCAGGTGATTGAAATGGTGGCGTGAGCACACTGCGTCGGCCACCACAAAGACCTGTTGCCCGCTCGCCTGGAGGTCGAGCGCGGTCTGGAGTACGCACACATGCGTCTCCATCCCGGTGATGACAACCTGTGAACGGCCGTTACTGGTCAAGCAGGCATTAAATCCCTCGGTAGCGCAGCAGGAGAAGGCGGTTTTTTCAAAGTGCTGACACGCGTCTGGCAGGTGTGCCGCAATGCCGTTGAGGGTCGCGCCCAGTCCCTTGGGGTACTGCTCGGTATGTAGCACCGGTAACTGGAGCAGGTTCGCTGCCTGCAACAGAATACTGGAGTTATGCACAGCCTGTTGCAAAACGGACTCTGGCATTGCGCGCGCCAGCCGTTCCTGAATATCGACGACGAGGAGCTGACAGTGGGTGGCGGTGGCGAGCATGATCTCTCCAGTGCTCAGAGGCTAGTGGCTAGTGGCTAGTGGCTAGTGGCTAGTGGCTAGTGGCACCCCATTTTACCAGCAACCAGCAACCAGCAACCAGCAACCAGCAACCAGCAACCAGCAACTTATTGTAGCCAGGCAT
>JAHEDA010000064.1:0-6634 GCA_024641445.1 Gammaproteobacteria bacterium | reverse complement strand
CCCGTGGCCTGCTTCAGGCGCAGGGTCTCCAGGATGTAGTTGTAACGCGCACGCGCATAATCGCGCTCCGAGCGAAACAGTTCACGCTGAGAATTCAGTACATCGACGCCGGTGCGAGTCCCTGCCTCAAAGCCTGCCTGTGTCGCCTCCAATGCCGTCTGGCTGGAGGTCACGGCCTGTTTAAGGGCCTTCACCTGACTGATGAGGGCCTGCACGGTCAGGTAGCTGCTACGGGTCTGATTTTCGGTGGTGCGGCGGGCGAGTTCATACTGCTCGCGCGCCTGTTGATGACGGAAGCTTGCGGCTGATGACCTGGCCGAGACACCACCGCCTGCGAACAAGGGCATGTTCAGTTGTAACGTCACGGAGGTACTCTCCTTGGGGATCATCACACAGCCCGTCCCACTACAGGTGTTATTGCTGCTGCTGCCGACCAGATCGAGGCTGGGGTAGTGGCCGGCACGGGCGCGACTGACCTCTTCACCGGCGATCTGCATCGCCTTCTCCGCTGTCAGGAGCGAGAGATTTTGTTTGAGGGCGGAATCGACCCATTGCGAAATGTCCTGCGGTTCGGGTGAGATTAAGGGTGTGTTGTCCCCCAGCCGATGAAGTACCGACGCCTCCAGCGCCGTACCCGTGGTCTCACGCAGTGACTCACGACTGATGGCCAGTTGGTTATCAGCGCTGATCTCTTGCGCCACGGTCTGGTCGAATCGCGCCTGCGCCTCCGCCACATCAGTGACGACGCTGAGGCCAACATTAAAGCGTTGACGGGTCTGGTTAAGTTGCTGCGCCACGGCCTCTTTCTCGGCACGGGCAAAGTCGAGGCTATCACGGGCCGCCAGTACATCGAAATAGCGTTGGGCCGTGCGCAGGATCAGTTGCGCGGCCGAGGCGCGATAAGTGTCCTCAGCCTGAGCCACCTGTAACTCGGCCTCTTTCAATGCTGCAAAGCTATCGTGATGATAGATACGCTGGGTCAGATTCAGCGTGTAGCCAGTGTTGTCTGCCGGTCCGCCCGTGATGAATCCGCCTGACATGGTGGTGTTGCTGTTGGTCTTGTAGGTAGACAGGCTGATCTGCGGCCAGAGGGTCGAGCGGGCCTCGGGCAGTGCCTCTTGCTGGGCCTGGTAGGCGGCCACCGTGGCGAGATAGGCAGGGTCATGGGCCTGGGCCTGTTGATAAACCTCTATCAGGTCAACGGCGTTGGAAAGGGGCGAATACAGCAAAAACGCCACCAGAGTGACGGTCAGGGGTGCCGGAGATAGGCGCATGTCAGTGTGCTCAATAACGTTTCATGGAGGAATCGATACTGCGGGCCCAAGCCTCAAGCCCACCATCGAGGTTGATTATATTGGCAAAGCCCTGCTGTTCAAGATAATACCCTACCTGACGGCTGCGGATGCCATGGTGGCATATGACAACGATTTCGCGATTTTTATCCATGTCCTCGATCGATGTGGGGATCTCGTGCATCGGGATATGCTCAGAGTCGTCGAGGTGGCAGTAGTCGAATTCCCACTGCTCACGCACATCCAGTAGCATCGGAGGAGCTGCGCACGAGGCCAAGTGCTCGCGCAAGTCAGCGGGGGAGATGTGCCGCATACAGCCTTACGAGTGGTACTAACTAGAGCACGAAGCGTTCGGGCTGCAAGGCATTTTGCAGAGGGGCCAGGACGGTCTCGAACAGCACCTCACGCGCAAATTCATTGGCCCCGACGCGTGTAATCAGCGTCAACTCCATTGCGGGGGCATCACCGATCAGGGCGAGCAGACGGCCACTTATCGCCAGGGTCTTCTGGAAGGCCTCGGGCAACACCGGCAATGAGCCGGTCACAACGATCACGTCATAGGGGGCATGTGTCGGCCAGCCCTGCGCCGCATCACCACTCTCCAGTGTGACATTGTGAATATTGTGTTCGGCCAGCTTGCGGCGGGCGGCGTCGGTAAATTCGGTCTGGATATCCACACTGAAGACGTGGCGAGTCAGGCTCGCCAGCAGGGCAGTCAGATAGGCGCTGCCGGTGCCGATCTCCAGTACGGTGTCTTGAGGGGTCAGTGCCAGGGCCTGGAGCACCCGCGCCTCCAGTTTAGGCTGCATCATCAACTCGCCGTGCCCGATGGGTAGACCCATATCGGTGAAGGCGAGGGCACGCTGGGGCTGTGGTACAAAATCCTCACGCGGTATCAGCATCATGCTGTCGAGTACAAGCTGATCCAGCACCTCCCAGGTACGGATCTGCTGCTCGATCATATTAAAGCGGGCCTGTTCGAGATTAAGGGCGGTCATGACATGCTCTCCCGTGCGTGGCGGTAGACGTTTTTCCGAAGGGCTCAAGGTTAAGGGCTTCGTCGAAGGGGGGCAAGGCCAGTCGTCCCAGAATTCCCCTATACCCCTATTTTCCAGACTTTCGTTTCCTGAAATTGAGGCCTTCGACTGACTAGATGCCCGTAGCCTTTTGGGGCAGCGTAAACCAAAAGGTGCTGCCCTCGTTCGGCCTGCTGCTTACCCCCATCTCTCCGCCCATGAGGTGGATCAGCTTACGGGTCAGGGCCAGGCCAATCCCACTCCCCTCCAGTGCCGACAGGCTATGTACCCGCTCGAATGGCACGAACAGCTTGCGTTGCTGGTCTTGAGATATGCCGATGCCGGTGTCGATCACGGCAAGGTGGAGGAAATTGGAATCCTTCTCGTTCACGGTGAGGCGGACCAGGCCACCTTGTTTATTGTATTTGATGGCATTGGAGAGCAGATTCAGCATGGCCTGACGCAGGCGGGATGAATCGGCTGAGATCATCAGCCCCCCCTTTGGCATATCTAAAGTCATCGTGATCGCCTTTTGGCTGGCGGAAAACTCCAGCGTGTTCATGCAATCTTGCAGAAGTTTGCGCAGGTCTATCGCATCTACCAGGAGTTGCAACTTGCCGGACTCTATCCGCGACAGGTCAATAATTTCATTGATGAGACTGATTAGGTGGTGCCCAGCACTGATTATCTCGGTGATGTTTTGTTTGAGGGCAGAGTCATCCTCCTCGATATCCATGTCCACGAGTTGTGCAAAGCCGAGGATTGCATTCATCGGTGTACGCAGCTCATGGCTCACACGGGCAAGAAACTCTGATTTAGCCTGACTGGCCCGGCGTTGGTCTTCGGCCTCCACAATCTGCGTGATGTCTTCGGCGATGCCAGTGATGCGCACGACCTCGCCGGTCTCGTCAGGTATAGGGAAGGCACGGTCACGTATCCAGCGAATCGAACCATCCGGGCGCAGTACGCGATACTGTTCGTCGTATTCACCGTGGACTTGCTTGCCCATGGCGGCGACTACACCCGGGCGATCATCCGGATGGATACCATTGATAAAATCCTGTGGATGGGTCTTCAAGTGCTCCAGGCTCCGCCCCCAAATCTCTTCATAGGCCGGGCTGGTGTAGAGGATTTTTTCCTTTACTGGGTCGGTCATCCACAATACCGCGTGAATGTTGTCTGCGACCTGTCGGAATTTTTCCTCGCTCTCCTGCAGGGTTGCCAATGCGTGTTGGCGCAGGGTGATATCTTGCACCGAGTGCACCATACCTGTGAAACGATCTCCCACACTCACAGGGCTTAGATTGACCTCATACCAGCGATGGACATCAGGGAATTCAATTTCAAATTGATTCAGTGCCGCGCCAATCTGAATGTGACGACAAATCTCACAATTGCGCTTGAGAATTTGTTTTGGGTGAAACACGTCGTGGCAGTGCTGGCCAAGCATCGGCTTTACGCGCTGTGTCGTGCTGGCGAAGGCGGCACGATTACCCTGGTGAATGATACCGTCCTTATCGACCACGACGATGGGATTGGGTAAGGCATCGTAGGTGCTTGAACCACGTGCCATCACATCATAGGGCTCGGTGAGGGTGGTACGAATGATGGCGACGAAGATAAACCAGAAGGAAAGGAATTTGAGAATATGGCCCACCACCATGGTCAGGCCCACAACCGAGGTGTACAGGGTAAAGGTTACCTCGGCAGCGATGGTAAAGCCCAGGCTCAGTAACATCAGCCTGAAGATAGCCCGGTCAATCAATCCCTTGCGGCGCCACAGGTAAAAGCCCGCCATGATGATCATAACGATAAAGACGTATTCGCTAGCGACCTTGAAGGTGGTGAGGCCCTTGCCCTGGATATAGGTATCGGGAAAGATACCGAAGACGATCAAATAGGTCATGCCAGAGAAATATATTCCGCCGAGCACAAACAGGAGGTCCCGGTTGAAATGACGGCTCAGAAAAAAAGGCGATATCAGCAAGGCGAGACTTTCGAGGAAACGCGCGGTTAGCCAGTATTTGCTCGCTACATTTGGCCCACCCTGCGACAGAATGCCAATACCTCCATAAGAAATGGTGTGCAGCAGGTCGAGTGCGCCTACCCAAAAATAGGCGATACCGAGGAAGAGCAGAAAATAATTGCGAGAAAAACGATAGGTCTGCCAGGCTACCACAAACATTATGAAGGCAACGATAATGGCAAATAGCTCGGCACCAGTGTGGAATAGCAGGAAGCTACCCATCAGGCTGCTAAGCAAGACGAGGGAGAGAACAATCGGGGTAATGAACTGTTTCTGCCGTGTAAAGAATAACCAGATAGATTCCATGCAATACAACCACCAACTTGATGATTGATTGTACTCCTCCAACCCATAGGGATGAAATTGAGATCACAGGCATTTTGAGATATTAAAACCCCAGGTCAAGCGGGGGATTGTTTCGTAGGGTGGTAATGAGTTTTCTACGGTGAGTGTCTGACACAAGTTGGAGCACCCTGTTGAAATTTAAAGATATTCAGTTTGATGGGGTCCTGTTTATGCGGAGGCGCCGTTCTCATTTTGTCATCCTGGTGACACGCTTGTCGGCGAGTGGTTGTTGTAAACTGTCAACGGGCAGGCTAGGGGTGCATAACAGATGCAACTTGATTGGGGACGTGAGTATTGCATTACAGGTACTGCGGAGACAGCGTGGAAGCACAGTGAGACGAACATTGCACTAGATTTTCATGGCGATCCGATAACAGCTGAATTGTCGATATTTTCAGATGGGAATCATCACATGGCGCTCTTGGGTGCCGTCCAGGGATTTTGCGCACAATACCAGCTACAGGATATTTTTTATACCTCAACACCCCCTGGACCGCTGGTGTCAGCGTTACGCGGGGAGGGACTTCGGCTGGGTAACTTGCTTTTGTCGCGACGGCCACATGTATTTATTAGTCCGGAGTTTGTTCTCAATCCGCTTTATCAAGAGGGTATTGTCTCTGAACCTCGGCCACTTTTCAGTAGTCGTGGCAATGTCTTGTTAGTCGCCAAGGGTAATCCATGCCGTATAAGTTCCGTTGTTGATTTAGCGCAGAGGGATATCAAGGTTTTTCTTTCTAATCCGGTAACGGAGAAGGCCAGTTACCTTGGGTATTCCGATACTCTGCGGAACCTTGGCGCAGACCCGGAATCGTTACAGATTGTGTATGGTGAGCATATTCACCATCGTGAGGCCCCCCAGGCCGTAGCCGATCGTCGTGTTGACTGCGCGGTCGTGTATTACCACCTGGCTCTGCGTTATGTGCGCCTGTTTCCGGAATATTTCGAGATTATTCCACTGGGAGGCACTGTTGACGCCCCACTGCCAGAAAAAGGCAATGTTGTTACAAGTAGTGCGCTATCGTTGGTGGGTGATGGCGGGCCCTGGGGAGCAGTTTTCCTTGACTACATGCGTTCAAGGGAAGTCGCTGAAATCTATCATCACCATGGGATGTTATCAGGCTAAAAAAAAGCGCCCCCGTGGGAGCGCCGGAACTAAAAAACATTCAAGTAAATCTTATTTCACTTAAAGGTGATAAACAGGGCAGAAGTCCACACCTTGGCGTCATCTACCTGACGTGCGAGTAGATAGACTGGGCGATGCCCATGCGGACCGTTTTGTGCCCCCACCTCAAATTGCCCCGAGACCTCGCGTGGGGCTGGCCAGTCGCTCATGCGCTCGAAGGCGAGAAACATGTCGACGCCGGGTAGGTCTTTCCTGAGGCGTGATGCCTCCAGCAATTCCTTGCCGGTGATTTCCCAGATGAAGCTTGGGCAATGTACAAAGGGATTACCCTTCAACGGGTCACCCACCTTCACATATCCGTCAATAGTACCTTCGATACGTATCACTGCGGTCTCGATATGGGAGATGTCGAACTCAATGGCATCCACATCACCGTAGGTATCACTCTTGAAACCAACGGTAGTGGCACTCTCGCGCCAGCAGGTCTCCTCGATGTGTTCGAAGCCGACACCCGCGAAGTCATTGATCACGGCATTGGTGATAGTGATCTTGCCCTTCCACACGGCCCAGCGGTAACGATCCTTGACGCGTGCCCCACCCCAACGGAAACGAACTTTGCGTTTTGAATAACCCAGTTCCTGTTGCAGGTTGCGGCGCCAGATCTCGCCACTCTGGTCATAGGCAATGATCTCATCCCAACCGACATCGCCGAGGAAGCGGTAGTTGATCATGGCCGGGCCCGCCTGTTCGAACTCGTCACCCATGATGTGCTTGCCACAACTGGTGATGCCGAAGCTGCGCTCGCCGGTCGAGGCAAACGTATGACGTGCGC
>JAHEDA010000340.1 GCA_024641445.1 Gammaproteobacteria bacterium | reverse complement strand
CCATGCACTATCGTGGACTTAGTGGGATGTAGCGAAGTTTGCTAAGGCCACCGTTGGTGGCCTTGCCTGTCCTGGCTAGAACAACTCTACCGTCGTAGATACCTGCACCGGGGAATCCTGTGTATCAGACTCCGGCCCCATCGACTCATTTAGTGCATCAACCATATTCTGCTGTTTTTCCATCAAGCTATTCAGTTCGTGTGCCACACCGCGGAAGATCGCCAGTACATCATCACTGTTATCAATTACTGCGGAGGACATGATGATGGCACCCTCGATGTAATCCAGTATCTTGGTCTCCTGATCATCTTCCAGCGCCAGCCGTGGCAAAAACATCGTCAGTTCAGTCATCATGTTGCGCATGATGTGAACGCTCTTGTCCTGATTAGTACGCATGGTGTTCGCCAGTGACAACAAGGTAGTCTGGATTTGGCTAAAGATTGCGCTCTGTTCCTCTACCTGTACTAATAAAGCATTATGGGTATGCAGGGCCCTCACCTTCGCATCAACGGCACCCAGTACGGCCGGGAGCAGGTCCTTGATGCGGCCATATCGGGCCATGTCCTTTAAAGGCATGTTCTTGACCAGGAGCGATACACCGGCAAAATTAAATACCGTGCGCTGTCCAAAGTCATAGATGCGCTTCTCTTTATGCAGCATCTGCATCAACTCCTTCTCCAGCGGCGACACCGCGCCCGCCGAGGAGAAACACGCCTCCTGGCCATCGCCGAAAAACAGCAGGGAACATGACAGGTCAAGTTGTTTGGTAAAGGCGAAGAAGGCCTGTGCAAGTTCGGCCTCGCTATGAAGACCAAAGCAACCCTCAATAAATTGCATGGCAATGCCCATCTCGCTATTGCCACTCATGGCAATATGCGCAGTCTTGCGGGCATCCTCATATTGATCGCGCACCTCCAGGTGACGCACACGCATACGTAAGAGCACCTGCATCCGTGCACGAATCGCTTTCGACTCGTAGGGCTTGCTGATGTAGTCATCACCACCAGCCTCAAAACCCTGGAGGTGATGGTCAAGACTTGTGTGCGCGGTGAGAAAGATGACGGGGATATCAATGGTACGGGGGTCTTTCCGCAGACGCCGGCAGACGTCATAACCGCTCATGCCTGGCATGCTCACGTCGAGCAAGATGATATCCGGGACCAGGGCCATAGCCTTGTCGATGGCCTGTGGTCCATTGCTCGCCAGGTAAACCGTGAACTCATCGGCGAGCTCATGCGAGAGTACCTTTTGACTGATCTCATCATCATCAACAACCAGAACATCCATGCATCACCTCACTAATCGCAGACGAACTACCTTCGTGCTGTTAGCAAGTATCGACCAGGGTCCTAATGAAGTAAGTGAATCTTTGTTACAGTTTGCAAATTGTGTGAAATACAATAAATGTTGTCTGGGTATAAATTTTGTGTGATCTAATCCGCCTCACCGTGTAGACGGTCCAGGCGCAGGCGCTGGCGCTCATCAAACAGGCGACGCGCCCCCCACCACGCGGCAGCCATACTGGCAAAGCCCGTACCGCCTGTAATCATGAACATGATGAGAATTTGATACTTCACCGCCTCGATGGGGGGTGTGCCACCGAGTATCTGACCGGTCATCATGCCGGGGAGACTGACAACCCCTGCTGCGGCCATGGCGTTAATCGTTGGCGTGAGACCAACGCGGATGCTGTCACGCAGTATGCCACCGATTGCGATCGACCAGCTATCGCCCAGGATCAACCTGGCCTCAATCACATTACGCTGCTCCCAGGCATTGCGAGTGAGGCGATCCAGGGTCAGCGCGACACCGGTCATCGTATTACCCAAGATCATGCCCAACAAGGGGATGGCGTATTGCGGCGCATACCACGGGTGATTACCGATAATCACCAACAATACAAATACCGTGATGGCAAAGGCCGAGACAAACATCGACACCGTACCAAGGCCATAGCCCCACCATCCGCCAAAGCTGCGTTGCTGACGCCGCATTACCTCGTAACCGGCTATTGCCAGCATTATACCGGCCATGAGCAGGACCCAACCCAGATGGGCATTGGCAAATAGACTACTCAATACCAGGCCGATCAAAAAAAGTTGTGCGGCGGTGCGAAATCCTGCGACCAATAACTGTCGTGCAATGCCTAACTGTATACGGACGGATAATGCCGCCAGCGCAACAACCAACATAGACGCGATGCCCAGATCCAGCGTACTCAGCGGGACCACGCTCATGCCACCTCCCCCTGCAATTGCCCCGCCACCATCACAAATTGTCGATCGGCCACGCGTTCGATCTGCGCCGGGTCATGACTTACCCACAACACCGGGATCGCATGCTCATGCCGATAGCGTTCAATCAAGGCCTCCACCCGTTGCACCCCCTCCGGGTCGAGGCTTGCAGTAGGCTCATCCAGTAATAACACCTGCGGGGAACGACACAGCAGGCGCGCCAACGCCAGGCGCTGACGCTCACCGGTGGAGCAGCGCCGGACCTTCCACTCCATTGCGGCAACGGGAAGGCCCAGGTCATCTAACAGATGAGTGTCACAACCACAAAAGTGATCCGCAACCTTATCGGACCACCAGGCGCTCTCGGCGGGTAATAACCCAACCTGTCTGCGCCAGTCACAGGCGGAGATATCGAGACAGTTTTTGTCACCAAGAGAGACATGGCCTTCATGCGGAATCAGGTCGGCGACGGCGCGGAGCAATAGTGACTTACCACTACCTGAGGCACCACTGATGACGACACACTCTCCCGGCTCGCACTGAAATGAGATCGGACCAGTTAATGCGGTGGCTTGCAGATTTTCAACCCGAAGGACTGGCAACGACCGACTCCCACAGCAATATTCTTTCAACTCGTGACAGTATACCGCGACTTCCATTGCCGCGCCTGAGTGCCTGCACTACACTCGGCAAACCTAATAACCAGTTTAGCTCTCCGAGAGGTCACTATGAGCAAACCCCACTGCCCGCAAGCCGCACCCTACGCCGTCGAACTTGAAGCCGGTGACTACTGGTGGTGTGCCT
>JAHEDA010000063.1 GCA_024641445.1 Gammaproteobacteria bacterium | reverse complement strand
TGAGGGCGGTTTCACCCTGCGAGATAATCGAGGCAGCACCATTGGTACGATCCCGACCACGAGCAGAGGCCCCAACTATAAGGCCCTCTACGATTCGATACGCCAGATAAAGGGTCGATACCCGGACCGCACTGTATCCATGATCCTGCCCGCCCCCAAGACGCCTTATTCCGTTATCGTCAAGGTGATGGATGGGCTCCGCAATTACAACACCCTGGTCGATGGCCAGACCGCCATGGTGGAGTTGTTCCCGGACATCTCTATCGGCGACGCGCCGAGCAAGTGAGCCACGTATGAAACTAAGCCGCCGAGCCAAGCGTATGGAAAAGCAGCATCGCCGTCACGGTAAGTCCGTAGGACTAAATATGGTGTCGATGATGGATATCTTCACCATCCTGGTATTCTTCCTCCTGGTAAGCTCGCAGGACGCCGAGGTCTTGCCCACACCGAAGATCGTAAAACTACCAGAGTCCAGTGCCGAGGCCCGTCCCAAAGAGAACATTGTCATCACCGTCAACAACCAACTTATCCTCTTGCAGGGCAAAGCCATTGCGGACACCACAAAATTGGATATGAAGGAAAGCGTTATTCCAGTCCTCATGACGGCCCTACAGAAACTTGAAGCCGATTCCCTAACCCGTCACGAGGAAAAACCCGCTTCATCACGCGGAGTCACCATCATGGGGGATCAGGAAATCCCCTATGAGCTGCTGAAGAAGATCATGCTCTCTTGCGCTACAGTGAGGTTTTCCAATATTTCACTCGCCGTCGTGCAAAAATCCGGGGAGGGTTAGGGCCACCCATGTATCAGCTACACTGGAATGAGAGCACGCTGCCCTGGTCCCGTAACGAGGCCGATAGCCGCTATACCAGGATTAAATGGGTAACCTTGGGGCTCTGCGCAATTCTCGGCTTTAGCGTGGCGCTGTTACCCTCACCTGAGGTTAAACGGCAGAAACTAGAGCAGGTCGCCCCTCGTCTGGCCAAGCTCATCACCGAGAAACGTCAACAGCCCCCGCCGCCCGCCCCAAAACCCAAGGCCGAGAAGAAACAGGCCCCCGAACAAAAGCAGATCGCTGCACGCAAAAAGGCTGAGCGTAGCGGTCTAATGGCCATGCGTAGCGAGATCCAACAGCTGCAAAAGGCCTTTCAGCTCGATGATCTAATCAAAAACGAACCCCTCGTTAAGGGCAATTCGATCCAGACAACCCGGCAGGATACCAATCTGCTGGATCGCGCTCGCCAGGGTAGTCAGGGTATCAACACCGGCAGGCTCAGCAAGTCTACCGGTGGCCAAGGACTCGCCAGCCGTTCAACCACCGACGTCCAGAGCAAACTCACCTCTGGCGGTGGCAGCGAGCGCCAGTCCCGTAGCAGCGGCGGTAACCCGCGAGCCGGGGAGGAGATTGAACTGGTCTTCCAGTCTAATAAGGGCTCGATCTTTGCTCTCTATAACCGCGCCCTGCGCAAGGACCCCACCCTCCAGGGCAAAATGACCCTGCAACTCACCATCTCTGCCGATGGCCGGGTCAGTAAATGCGTGGTGCTTTCGAGCGACCTGAAAAACCCGGATTTGGAAAACAAGATCCGCCTCCTGGTCCTCCGATTCCAATTCAAACCCAGCAAAGTCTCCGATGTGACCGTCACCTACCCCATCGACTTTCTACCCTCATGATCTGGGCTAACTAGCGAAAATTCCTCATATTGACAGGGACTGTGAGTCCCATCACACCTTGGATATATCCCCTGGACTATGCTCTAAATGCCCCAGTGGCTCTGGCCGACTTGTGGTGGGTAGCGACACCCAATTTCGCTCATAACCCCTTGAAATCAAGGTGAAAGGATGACTCCGCCATTGGGTAACCAAAGGCCATAGCAGACCTGACGATGGACACAGCACGCAAATTAATCGACAAGAAGATACTCAAGGACCTCGAGCCACTACGAGACCTGAGCATCGACAAACTGGACGAGCTGGCAAAAAAATCCGTCATGGAGGAATTGCCCGCAGGTCGTCTGCTCTTCCGTCAAGGTGAGCGCGATACCCGCTTGATCTATGTACTCTCCGGCCAAGTCGAACTGCTTACCAGTGGTAATGCCAACACCGACCTGGTGAAGGCCAAGACCTTGGAGGCCAAATACCCTCTCGCTCACCAATTACCACGCCCCTGCTCGGCCAAGACCAAGACTGCCGCTGTTATGCTCTACGTTGATGGCGATCTGCTAGACCTGTTGCTCGATGACAACCCCTCCGGTGAATATGAAGTCACCGAGATCAACCTGACAGAGACCGACGATGAAAATGGCTGGCTGCTACGCTTCCTGCAGTCACGCGCATTCCTGCAACTCCCCACCGAAAATATCCAGGCATTGCTGGTTCGGATGGAAGAGATTACTGTCAAGCGTGGTCAGGCCATCATCAAACAGGATGAGCGTGATGATTTCTATTACATCGTAAAAAAGGGCTCTTGTGCCGTCTCGCGCCGCCCGGCCCCCAGCGCCGAGGATGTGCGGCTAGCCGTATTAAGCGACGGTGACGGCTTCGGCGAAGAGGCCCTGATTACCAATAACCGCCGTAACGCCACAGTCACCATGCTGGAAAATGGCGTCCTCATGCGCCTGCATAAAGACGACTTTATCAACCTGCTGATTGCCCCCGTCATCCAGTACGTCGAACACAAAGACCTGCGCGATACGGCCAAGACGGGTGCGCAGTTAATCGATGTGCGTAAACACAAAGAATTCAGTAACAATGGACTGGATGGCGCCTTAAACATCCCGCAGTCTATGGTCCGATTGAAACTGAAGAGCATGAACCCCTCTCAGCGATATCTGCTCTACTGTAACGATGGCAGTCAGAGTGCAGCCGCAGCCTTCTTGATGATCCAGCATGGTTTAAATTGTCGTGTGTTGAAAGGTGGCCTTAGCGCAGTGGCGCAACAGCTCACCGATCAGGCAAATGGTAATAACATTATCGACTTTAAGAGCGGTAAAAAGATCGCCTCTGAGACCTCCTCTACGAGCCCTTTATCTCCGACTGAAGTTAAAAAGGATAAGCAGACCCCGAAACAGAATCTTGCAGAGCAGAGTAAACGTGTTGAGCAGACAACTCACGCTGCCGAGATAGCAGAAAAGACCAAACGTGTTACCGAAGGTAAAGCCAAACAATTGCAGCGTGAGGCGGAACAACTCCGTCAGCAATCCGACAACCTTGCGATTAAGACCGCACGGGTTGAGGCCGCACGGCAACAAGCGGCAACGAACGTAGAAAATCTTGAGGCCAGCGATAAGGTGACCTCCAAGCCAACACAACAACAGGAATCGACTAATCGTCAGCGCGCCGAGTTTGAGACCATGCGTAATCAGGCCAAAGCGGCAATGCAACAGGCCGAGGCCGAGTTGGAAAAAATCCGTCGTGAGGCAGAGCTTGCCAGCAAACGTCGTGAAGAACTCGAGGCAGCGCGTAAACGAGCTGAACAAATGGAGCGTGAGGCCACCGCTGCGGCCGAATCCGCCAAACAGAAGGCTCGACTCGAATCCGCCAAACTTCGTAGCGAGGCCGAACAGGTTCTGGCTCAGGCACAGCAAGAGGCAGCAAGACTTAGGGAGAGTATCAATTCCCAGGTGGTGGCGCGTGATGAAGAGCGTAACCGCATACAGGAGGATCTGGCCCAGGCACAGGTAGAGGCAAAGAAGGCCCTGGAACAGAGCCAGCAAACCGCCGAAAGATTGCGCCAAAAGGCCAAGGCCGATGCTGAGGCAATTCGACAGGAGGCCCATCAGGACGCACAGAAACTGCGCGACGAACTGGAGACCATCCGTAGGCAATTGCTTGAAACTCAGGAACAGGCCCAGACCCGTCAAGCAGAACAATTGAAGTCCGAGCATGAGCAGGCATTACAGGAGGCGCACAGGCTCGCCGAGATGGAGGCTAGCGCGATCCGCGAACAGGTTGCCGCTGAGACGAGAAAAAAGCAGGAAGAATTGCTTAGATTAGAGCGTGTACGCGCAAGGGAAGAGGCCACCACACTCAAACAAAGGGCCGAGGACGAGGCAAAACGCCAGGAAGAACTACTCAGGCAGGAACGCGAACGTCTCCTCCAGGAGGAGGCGCATAAACGTGAAATTGGTGATGCCCCCGTAATGAAAAACAGCGGCTTGATTACCGAGGCATTCCCAACCGAAATTATACACACCGATGTTAGTTTCGAGATCCCCGGGGAGATTATCCTCGACGATAATCCCCTGAACAAAGCCAGTCAGGCCAAGACAAGCAAAATTGAGCCTACTCAATCGACCATTTTGAAAAAGACCAAGGACCACACCATCCTCTCCAGCAAGGATGACCTGTTCATTTTCAAGACCCCCAAAGGCTACGAGTCAGGTCAAGGCCAACAGACCTCACCAGGCGATAAAGCTCTGGCGAGCACTGAGCAACCTGCTGGCATGGAGGTTATCCCCGAGTTAAAACCTTCTGGCCACACGACGGAAAAGGTTGGCGCAAGCTCGTCTACCGCCAGATTACAAACAGATTCACGTCGCGATGACGGCTGGGACTCACTCCCCAACTTCAAACCGGCCACATTCGAGTATGAACGAGCCCCCCGGAACTGGCCCCGTGGGCTCGTCACCACAACGTTACTCCTGCTTGTGGTAGGTGGTAGTTATGTCTTTTATTCCAGCTACTTCAACGACCCTAGCTTAACCAGGATCATTGGTCTCGTTACCCCCAAGCCAGAGATAACTACCCGATTACCCGTCACACCACCTCCGAAAGCGCCACAGGCAGCAGATAGGAATACAAACAAATCAGCCCACGACACAGCCCCCTCTCTGGCTGAAAAAGAAAATCTCGTGCGTAAAAGGGCGGAAGAGGAATTCCAGCGTCTGTTCAAGCGCTGGCAACAATCGTAAGTCTGAACCTATTCCTGAGTGATGGGCAAAACTGCGTAAGTTGGTGAACCCGAGGCGGCCTGTGGTGGGAGGGTGCCGTGATAGAAAATAGCTGCACGTAATGGAGTACCTTCTCCATCCGTCACCAGGACTGACCATTTTCCAATCTTGTCTGATGCTATCTCCTGGGTGGAGAATGACCTGAGGCGCGGGCTCGCCACATCAAAGCGCACTTCATTAACCAGTCCCCCCTCGTATTGCCATCGATGCACCAGGACAGCGCCCTTACACCCGGACGCAGCAGCAAAAAAGCTGATTTTCCCAATATCACGGTCCAGCACCAAAACCTGATCAACGGGTTCACGATCGACCACATCATTGGTAAATAAGGCCCGAGTAATTTCACAGGCATGGACAGGGGAAAGCAACAACGTCGTAATGACCAGAGAAGTTGCCACGATAGCAAAACGGGATTGGGTCACGATGGCAGATGTCTTCATTACCTGAGTATGGACATACTCAGTAATATTGCTTGTTATCCAGTTCACATTGTTGTGATTCATTCAAGCACATCGGCTCAGGTGGTTTCAAAGAGAGACCCTAACGCGTAGACTCATTCGCAAGATATTGAGACAACCGCTCCCAGCCGATTCGAACAGTATTATCTACTGGTGTTTCACGGTCGATCTGATAGCGCGTCAAAACATCCTGTAAGAGCATGACACCTACCGGGACACCGCGAGCAAAGCGGCTATCCCCTGCAAAGGCAATATGCCCCTCGACATTGACCTCTGGAGCAATAGATTTCAGTATGGCGACGTCGGCGTCCAGTTTGTGAAGCGGATTGGGAAATTTAAAACTACGTCGGCCGACCACCTGAGTCCACATATCCATATTCCAGGCAGCAAAGATATTACCCCGATATCGCTTCACATCCAGTAAAACAATTCGATCTGGCATAAGTATAAGATAATCGAGATAGGCCCCCTCTTCGAGGACGTCCCTTAGAATTACTCGGTGACGGCACTGAATGCCGAGCTCGAGCAATGCCCTCGAAACATTTCTTTCCTGCCATTGACGGCGGACTCTGGGATAGAGAAAAACGGCAATGACAGAGAAAGACGCTGCACCCAAAAACAACCAGATCGGTAATGTCATTGTTGTAAGAATATAGTTTGGAAAGTTGGCAGATTTTAACCGCAATTCTTCGTTTTGAATATACCGGTTCGGATATGCCCAGGACTTTTGAGCTTGAAATACATATAGCGATAACCTACCCTTGGGCCAATGATGGACCCCCCACGATTTCCTGGCTACTTCATATGACGGCTGATAATGCACTCAGCAATGCCGAACGAATTCTCGCCGACTACGGGCGTACCTTGGCCAACAATCAACTTTCAGGCTACGGCATGCCAATCTCCTTACTACCCTATAGTAAGGATTCCATAAAAGACGCAATTCAGCTTGTACTCACTACCCTCGGCCAAACTGAACCGCAAGTACATGAGGGGCTCATACACGGCTATGTCTATCTGGCGCAATTTATTCCCGATGAAGATGCTCGCCTTGTCGACAGGAGCTACGCCGTCATGACCAAGGAACAACTAAACAACGAGGAACTGGAGGAGGTTCAGCAGGCCGCAAAAATTATAAATTCCATAAAGGCCGAGATGGAGAATCTAATGACAGATATATCGCTTCTGGTCAGTTGAGATTTTGCAACTGCCGTTGGATATCACGAAAGGTAAAGCCACAAACACGCACTGCCTCTTTCTTTCCTTTTAGCATAAGTTCCTTGTGCATCCCCTGCCATAATTTTTCCGGCAGATAACGGTAGGCATTCTCACTCATCATGATGTCAACCCGTGCCTGTTTCGTTGCCTCTTCCAGACGAAAGGCAATGTTGACAGCATCGCCAAGCGCCGTATTGTCGTGCCCCACTCCAGTGGAGGCGGTACCGGTATTGATGCCAACCCCTACACGCAGACTCACCGTCAGTTCCTTAAAGTTTTTGCCAATCTTGTCAGTAATCTCCTGAATCAGAATCGCCGTACGCAAGGCCTGTAAAACGGTCATCTGCTGGTTGTCATCCTCCCAGCGGGCAAAGACACAGTCGCCTATAAATTTATCAACCATTCCGCCATTGCTCACCACCACGTCACTGATATTATTGAACCAGTGATTCATCATGGCCGTCAGGCGTTTAATCGGGAGCTGTTCGGTGATGCCGGTAAAGCCCCGGATGTCTGCCACCAAAACGGTAATTTGTTTAATTTGGGGTGCTTCGTAGACAATCGTATCCTGCATTGACAGGGAATTGATAAAGGCGTCTTCTTTGTCTGGCTGTTCAAACAGTATCTGGATACGACCAATATTGATCCGATCACCGTCTTTTAATATCTTCGGCAGGGTGACGCGCTGCTTGTTGACATAACTCCCGTTGGAACTACCGCCATCAATAAAGTAAAAGTCCTGATTACCGATACGACGGATCATGGCATGGTGGCGTGACACCATCAGGTCTGGCAGGATGATATCGCTGGCCTTGTCTCGGCCAATAGTCAACACTGGCTTGCAGACAATGCTCCGGTCCTTGCGTCCGTCGTTATAGTGCAGAAAAGCCGTCATCCCAAGGTTCCCTGGACTCCGTGTGCGTCCGTTCCAGGCAGACCGCCGGTACGCCGCTACGCCAATGAATATCCTGCGTCATTATACACATCCGCAACGAGGGTGTTGGTGTCCCAATGAAAATCAGACACAGGGGGACAGGCGGCGTGGATTTGTATGTGCAACAGGTTTGAGCAAATTGATAGCCTCGGCAGCCCGCATGCCAGAGAGAATGTCCTGGTAATCCTTTTGATCAGGCTCCGCGGGTGGGCGGGTAAACTCGGAGGGCTCACCATATTTTTCACTAATATAGGAGTCTATGGCCTGCTCGCTGGTAAAGTCCTGGGCAAAGCGCTGCACCTGTTTAGCGACCCGGAACAACCAGGCCTGTGCAAACACATCCCCACGCCGGGTTTTCTCTATTCGCTCTATCTCACCCTCGATCGAGGCGATAAAACCACTCCTTGCCTGTCTTAGATTTCGGTACAACAAGGTAAAAATATAGATACACAACTCCGGTGCGTAGGTCATACCAATAAAGTGAAAGGCCACCGTTTCCCCCTTCTGCCGAGACAGATAGGCTCGACAGCTAAAGGCATCTGCTACCAGATTGGACAAGGCAAGCAACCAAAAAGGCGGATTATTGGCAGAGTGGCTCGCTACCGCCCGCTCATCGACGAGCATCGCGGCAAAGCGATCGCTGTATACACCGTATTTCTTCATCAAACCCTGGGCCTGACGCAGGGCGGCAGCGGCCTCATTGGGATTGCATGACTCGGAGAGCCTGAGACATTTGCAAATCTTGTCGATGATACGTTTTTGTTCCACTATTCGCAGTTCCCGAAAATGTCGTTCAATAGTTCACTGGCGGACTGTCAATCCATCTCCGACGGACCGCGCTTGAAAACCCCGTATCTAAATACCATCTCCGATACTGCAAACGCGAGACGCTCCCCATGTCTTTTATATATACTAGCAAGTAATTACCAAAGCATCCTAATACTATGAGTTCAACCAATCTCAATCTACCACACATTGACACTAACGCCATTCGCCATCAGGCGGAACAGATATGTCTCCCCGCGCCAATCAGTTCGGGCGAGCGTCAAATTTTGATCACCCGTATCAAGAGTCTCCTCAAACAACAGGATGCCGTTCTGGTGGCTCACTACTATACCGATGATGATCTGCAAATGCTGGCGGACGAGACCGGTGGTTGTGTCGCAGACTCGCTGGAAATGGCTCGTTTTGGCAACCGTCATCCCGCCAAAACGCTGATCGTGGCAGGCGTTCGCTTCATGGGTGAGACCGCCAAGATACTAAACCCGGAAAAGCGGGTACTGATGCCAACACTGAAGGCCGAGTGTTCACTCGACCTGAGTTGCCCCGCAAAAGAATTCAATCGTTTTTGCGACCAACACCCAGACCGCACTGTGGTGGTCTATGCCAATACCAGCGCCGCAGTCAAGGCACGTGCCGACTGGATGGTCACTTCGAGCATCGCCACCAAGGTGGTTCATCACCTGACCGATCAGGGCAAAAAGATCCTGTGGGCACCGGATAAATATCTGGGAGACTACGTCCAAAACGTCACAGGCGCAGACATGCTGCTGTGGCAGGGTTCTTGCGTCGTGCATGAATTGTTTAAAGGCGAGGCACTGGCCAATCTGCGTAAACTGCATCCACTGGCGGCCGTACTGGTACACCCGGAATCTCCACCCGAGGTGATCGCGCAGGCCGACGTGGTCGGTTCTACAACGGCCCTGATTAAGGCGGCACAGACCCACCCCGCGACAACCTTTATTGTTGCGACTGATAACGGCATCTTCTACAAGATGAAACAGGCCGCCCCAGGCAAGGTATTCATCGAGGCGCCTAATGCCGGCACCGGTGCCACCTGCCTGAGTTGTGCGCACTGTCCCTGGATGGCCATGAACAGTCTAAAGAACCTGGCGGATACTCTGACATATGGCGACAATGAGATACACTTGGATGAAGCGATCCGCCAGCGGGCACTCGGTTCAGTAAGACGTATGCTGGATTTTGTTGAACAAACACAGTAATCATGATAAATCTCGACTGTATCGCACTTTCATTGCGAACCTCTGCACATACTGATTCCCAAGACCACCGATTTATCTTAAGTCATTGTACTGATAAACCGATAACATAAGCAGTCATCTAGCCCATCCGTATACCGCCGTGCTGACACAACCCTACCGCACATTTCTCATAACATTCATACCCATGCTACTTATGGGCTGGATGCAATTGAGTCTGATCCATGATAACAATCTGCCACATGGCTACACGGTGCTCTTACCCTATCTACCCTACATCCTGCTGATTGCGGGGCTGGGCATCGCATGGATGTTCTCAACCGCCAGAGAGTTTAATTTTCTGCTGATGATTGCCATCGTCTATTGGGCCCTGGAACACTATTTTTGGTTGATGCCAAAGGGCTTCAACCGCTCGCTATTCTCTGTCGGGGTGTTGCTATTGGTCCCCATCAATATCGGCCTGCACTACCTGCTCAAGGAACGCGGCATTCTTAGCTGGCATGGTGGACTACGTACCCTTGTCTTTCCACTGCTATTGGGCTTATTGATCTGGGCTTGTCAGAGTCACCCTGCCGCGCTTGCAGAATTTATCTATTACAAACCAGCCTGGATACACTGGTCATTCAACTCACACCTGCCCTTTCCTGTCCTGTTCGCCATCGGAGTAACCGGAATGGCATTGTTAGTCCATTGGTTGCACAGTCACCGCCTGCTGGTTGCGGGTAATCTGATGGCCCTGATTGCCCTGACACTGACCTTCTACAATATAAAAGACTGGCAGGACTCCATTCTTTTTTTGAGCACCGCCAGCTTTGCCATTCTGCTCGCCCTGCTGCTGAATTCTTATGGGCTGGCCTTTCTCGATGAGCTTACCGGGCTGCCAACCCGTCGTGCACTTAAGTTACAACTTATGAGCCTGGGGCGTCGTTATAGTATTGTCATGGTGGATATCGATCACTTCAAAAAGCTCAATGACACCTATGGACATGATGTCGGTGACCAGGTGTTACGCATGGTCGCAGCACAGTTGCGTAAAGTAACCGGGGGTGGCAAGGCCTTTCGGTATGGCGGTGAGGAGTTCACCCTGCTCTTCTCAGGCAAAAATTCCCATGAGGCAGCGTCACATGCCGATAAACTGCGAGAACTGATTGCTGATACACCTTTTACATTGCGCGGACATAAGCGTCCAAAACAAAAACCTGAAAAGCCGCTATCATCGAAGGAACGCCCCAGCGTAAGTGTTACGGTGAGCATGGGTGTGGCAGAAAAGGGCCCGGACCACGAGACCCCCATGGACGTGATGAAGAGCGCTGACGAATTTCTCTATCAGGCCAAACATGCTGGACGTAATCGCGTCCGCTATCCGCGCTAGACGGCCAGACTCTTACTGGCGATTTCGTACACATCTTTGGAAATATCAGGGTGCATCAACACCCGTTGTAGTTGTGCCTGCATCAGCTTCTGCCGTTTCAAATCATAACGCCGCCAACGACTCATACTCTGCAACATCCTCGCGGCAATCTGCGGATTCATTTCATCAAGCTGTATCACCACATCCGCCAGCAATTGATAACCCTCACCACTACTGACATGAAACCGCACCGGATTGGCCATGGCAAAACGTCCTACCACCGCGCGCACCTTGTTGGGATTTTTCAGACTAAACGCCGGGTGCCGCATCAGCTGCCGCACCTGTAGCAGAGTATCCGGCAGAGGGGCCGATGCCTGGACGCTGAACCACTTGTCCACGACTTGTGGATCAGACTGCCACCGTTGATAAAAGTCTGTCAGT
>JAHEDA010000339.1 GCA_024641445.1 Gammaproteobacteria bacterium | reverse complement strand
ATCGCCAATGGCGAGTTGTGGCCAGACGTCTTCGCCTTGGTAGTATTGATACCCGGCAATGGGTGACTGCTGGATGAGGATAGTTTTGGCGACAGGTAAGGCGATGCCTGCCTTGGCTAATGGCAATGTTCCGGCAACGCCCGTCAGCCACGCGATAAAACCGCGACGGTTCATGTGATTCCCTCCCCTACATAATGGTGCGTCCGCTACGCTTGACACACCCTACCCTACTGGGGGCGTCCGGCTATGCCTTGACGCACCCTTCTGATTACCCACGCTATCCTTTTAACACGGCCGGTGTTGCAGGACGTGCGACAGTGATTATTATTTTTTGTAGTTTTCATATGCCTGTTGCAGGGTGTCGCGCACCCGGGCACGGAGGTTTTTTGGAGACAAAACCTCGACTTCCGTGCCGTGTTTGAGAATATCCATGAGCAATTCTCTATCATCGGAGTATGGAATTTCTAACACATAGTAGCTGTCTTCAAAGCGGCCTTTTTGTTGCGGGTGCCACTGTTCCTGCGCGACCCAGCGGGCGCGCATCGGCGAGAACCGGAGTACTGCAGTTTGGGTCTTGGCACCGGCGAAGATGCCATAACTGGAACCCAGCTCTGTATCTAACTTCTGATCCACGATAGCCTTCGCCGGTCCATTCAATACACTCGCCTCCTGCACCGTATCGAGGGAAAAGGTGCGCAACTCGCTCCGTAAATGACAATAGGCATCCAGATACCAGTTGTCGCGATAATGCACGAGACGTTGCGGCGATACCTCGCGGCGAATCGCTTCATCCCGTTCGCGATTGTAGTGAAGCAGCGAGAGGCGCACGCGGGCAAGGACGGCGTGACTGATCAGTTCAAAATATTGCGGGGACACGGTACGGGCATTTTGTTGCAGGATACGAATGCGCCGCTGCACTTCATCCAGACTATGGTCGCTTCGTGCCAGTAATTTTTGAATGCGGCCCTGCACCGGGCGCAGATAGGGTTCAAGCAGGCCTGGTTGGATGTGGCTCAACAAGCGTTGCAGGGTGATAAGGGCCTGTGCCTCATTCGGGGTGAACCACAACCCCGGCAATTCAAATTGTTCCGCACCGGGAATAAAGCGCCACCCCTTTGAGGCACGGTCGTATTCAATCGGGGCATTGAAGTGGGTTTGCAGGTAATCGATATCTCGTAGAAAGGTGTGACGGGACACCTCGCCCAGTAACGGTAAAAGTTTATGCACGGGTATCGGTTTACCCTTGCCGAGTTCCTTGCATAGTTTGTAGAAGCGTTCCGTGCGATCCATGTTGGCAAACCATCCGTTTTTGGTGCGGCTGGTGGGTCAGCCACCCTTTATTGATCCTTATTACCTGAACGCTAACTAATTCAGGCTATTCGCATGAATATAGCTATAGGGCAATAATCAGCCTCGCGCAGTACTATTTCAGAGAGTGCCACGGCGCTTCGCATCTCGCAATGAGGAATAAAAACAGACTTTATTGATAATGAAATATGAGACGACCCTCTGGCCTAAATAACCGTTCCGAAATGGTACCCATCTACCCCCTCGGCAACTGCTCCATGCGTTGCTCTACCTCCGGCGTCCATGCCGTCGTCATCCTAGCCTTCTACCGTCAAGCGGCACCGAGGTCCCGGAGGGAGAAGGAATCGTTCGGTGGATACCATTTCGGAACGGTTATTTAGAACAATGATCCCGCCAACTATAAAGGGCCGCCCTGAAGCGGCCCTCTGTCACATTTGGACGCTTGGTAAATTTAATCAGCCCTGCGCCTGTAGCGCTATGATGCGCTCGGCCAGGGGTGGGTGGGACATGAACAGGCGCGACAGGCCATGACCCATCCGCCCCGAGATACCAAAGGCCGCCAATTGCTCAGGCAGGTGCGGTTGTTCGTGGGCCTGCTGCAGACGCCGCAACGCGGCGATCATGCTGCTGCGACCGGCCAGACGAGCACCGCCACTGTCGGCTCGAAATTCGCGCTGGCGACTGAACCACATGACGATGATGCTGGCGAGTATCCCCAGCACCAGTTCGGCCACAATGGTACTCACCCAAAAGGCCGGACCGTGGCCACGCTCATTCTTGAATACCACGCGGTCGATGGTGTGACCGATCACGCGGGAGAAGAAGATCACAAAGGTATTCACCACCCCCTGGATCAGGGCCAGGGTTACCATGTCACCGTTGGCGACGTGGGTGATCTCGTGTCCCAGCACCGCCTCGGCCTCATCCCGCTTCATGGCGTTGAGCAGACCCGTACTCACGGCAACCAGGGCATTGTTACGACTCGGGCCCGTGGCGAAGGCATTGATATCGGGGGAATCATAGATAGCCACCTCCGGCATGGCGATACCGGCCTGATTGGCCTGTTGCCCTATCGTGGCCAGCAACCATTGTTCGGTGGCGTTGCGCGCCTGGGTAATTGGCTTGGCACCGATCATGCGCTTTGCCATCCACTTAGAGATCAGCAAAGAGATGAAGGAGCCGCCAAAACCGAACAGGGCGGCAAAGATGAGCAAGGCATTGAGGTCCAGGCCCGCACCGGATTGATCCAGTATGCGCTCCACACCGAGCAGGCGCAGAGTGATGCTCAGGACCAGAACGATGGCAATATTGGTGAGCAAAAACAGAAAGACACGTTTCATGGGGCACGAGACTCCGCGGTTGGAAGACGTAACCCTATGATGGGGGCATTGAGGCCCGGTTCAAGTTTCGGTAGTGAGATTCTCTTCAAGAAAGCGCTGGAAATTTTCCGCACTGATGATCTGGGTACCATCACAATTGAACTGGATTCGCACCAGGCTCTGCACGATACAGATCAGGACATTGCGCATGAAGTAGACCGGCATTTCGCGCAGTGGTTTTTGCGCGGCAATGATGTTGACGATCTCCTGTTTCTCCATCGGTTCCCAGGCCTTGCTACGGCGTAACATGATATTGCGCCAATAGTCCGGCATTACCTGATAAATCGGGTCGGCGCGAACACTCTTATATATATTGCGGATCATGCTGACCTTGTCTTCATAACTGATACGAGGGAATTGCCGGT
>JAHEDA010000062.1 GCA_024641445.1 Gammaproteobacteria bacterium | reverse complement strand
CGCCATTTTCAGACGCGGCCTTGGAGACAAAACTGATACAGGTAGCGCTACGCGCCTTGCCCAGTGCGCCAAACATTGGCCGGTAATGCACAGGTTGTGGCGTGGGTATAGAGGCATTGGGGTCGCCCATGGGTGCGGCAACGATGAAACCGCCTTTAATGATTAGCGATGGCTTCGCGCCAAAAAAGGCTGGCCGCCATAGCACCAGGTCTGCCAGTTTTCCCGCTTCAATCGACCCCACTTCATGGGCAATGCCGTGGGTAATGGCGGGATTGATGGTGTACTTGGCGATATACCGTCTGGCGCGCAGATTGTCGTTACGTGCTGAATCCTCCTTCAGGGCGCCGCGCTGCACTTTCATTTTGTGCGCGGTCTGCCAGGTGCGTGTTATCACCTCACCGACTCGTCCCATTGCCTGTGAGTCGGAAGAGATCATAGAGAAGGCTCCCAGGTCATGCAGGATGTCCTCGGCAGCAATTGTCTCTCGACGGATGCGCGACTCGGCAAAGGCCACATCTTCGGGTATATTTGGATCGAGGTGGTGACACACCATCAACATATCTAGGTGTTCATCAATAGTGTTGACGGTATATGGACGTGTTGGATTCGTCGATGACGGCAGCACATTCGACTCACCACAGGCACGTATAATATCCGGGGCATGGCCACCACCGGCACCCTCGGTGTGATAGGTATGGATTGCACGGCCCTTGAATGCCGCCAAAGTATCTTCGACAAAACCAGACTCATTTAGCGTATCGGTGTGAATGGCGACCTGTACATCATAAGCCTCGGCGACGTTCAGGCAGTTATCAATGGCAGCCGGTGTCGTGCCCCAATCTTCATGCAGCTTGAGCCCCATAACACCTGCCTCAATCTGCTCTTCCAACGCAGCAGGCAAGCTGGCGTTACCCTTACCAAGAAAACCAAAATTCATAGGTAGTTCATCCGCCGCCTGATACATACGATGGATATTCCAGGGACCCGGCGTGCAGGTAGTGGCATTCGTACCCGTGGCCGGACCAGTACCACCTCCGATCATGGTGGTGATACCTGACATCAAGGCCTCATCAACCTGTTGCGGGCATATAAAATGAATATGCGCATCAATACCACCGGCTGTGATGATCTGGCCCTCGCCGGCAATCGCCTCAGTGCCAGGACCGATAATAATATTTACACCCGGTTGGACATCGGGATTGCCCGCCTTACCGATCGCAGCGATGCGTCCGTTCTTGATACCGATATCTGCCTTCACAATACCCCAGTGATCGAGGATCAGCGCATTGGTAATCACCGTATCCACGACTTCCTTTGAGGTACGCTGGCTCTGGCCCATACCGTCACGAATCACCTTGCCACCACCAAACTTAACCTCATCGCCATAGATGGTATGATCCTGTTCCACCTCAATAATGATCTCTGTATCTCCAAGACGCACGCGGTCACCGGTGGTGGGGCCGTACATTTCTGCATATGCCTGCCGACTAATCTTTGCCATGTATTTGCTGCTCTCTTATAAGGTGCCGGATACTTTGGCGTTAAAACCATAAATCACTCGGTCACCCGCATACGCTACCAACTCCACCTCACGTTCCTGCCCCGGCTCAAAACGCACAGCAGTACCCGCGGCGATATTCAGGCGATAACCTCGGGCTGCTTCACGATCAAAGGCCAGCTCTGAATTGGTTTCATAAAAGTGATAGTGTGAACCCACCTGGACCGGCCGATCACCACGATTGGCTATCACAAGTCGTATGGTTGATCTCCCCTGATTTAACTCAATCTCACCTGGTTCAACAAAATATTCGCCTGCTATCATCTCACTCTCCCTCTACTGAATCGGGTTATGTACCGTTACCAGCTTAGTGCCATCGGGGAAGGTGGCCTCTACCTGCACCTCCTGGATCATTTCTGCAATGCCATCCATGACATCCTCACGTGTTAACAAGGTAGTGCCATAGCTCATCAACTCGGCGACACTCCTGCCATCACGCGCACCCTCCACAATCTCTGAGGATATCAGTGCAATCGCCTCCGGGTAATTCAGTTTCACACCCCGCGCACGACGATCGCGTGCAACAATAGCTGCGGTATATAACAACAATTTATCTTTTTCTCTTGGTGTTAATTCCATGCGATACTCCCATAAATAATACCTAAGTCGACCAGATACGCGGCATCGAGGCCTGACGTTTCAATAACAGGGGACGAATGATTCGCCAAGCCTGTATAAAGGCATTGCGTGCCGGTTCCGCCTGCATCGCCAGAACACGGCAGATCAACACATCATTTATAAGCGTCGAAGTGAATTTCCCATCGGCAATTTTTATGTCGGCATCGCGCACAGCTTTCAAAGTTGTCTTATCGGCGTTCACTGCAATACAGGTCCCCATGACATTCGCGCCCTGTAGCCCCCACTTCTGATTCAGCACCGCTGCCGAACCATGCAGGCGAGTAGTTTCAATAAGCAGTGGTGACGCATTGCGCCAGATTGAAAATCGTTGCCGGCAGTTACCCAAGACATATTTTTCACCGCTGGCAGGACGTCCCAGGCATATCAACTCCCAACCAATAAATGAGGCGTTATCCTCAAGTTGTATCCGCGTCTGCATGCTGACATGACTATCGGCAAACAAGATGGTCTCTTGTGGCAGCCATTCCAGAGTGGCGTTAGGCGCTACCTTGAATAATTGCTCCAGGAATGCCGTAGTCTCGTTGCTACGATAGAACTTGCTGGCAGCAGGAGTTGTTAACAGCGCGTGGGCCTTAACGTTGACATCAACATCGAGCCGCAGCTGATCACCACCCACAACACCACCAGGAGGGTGTAAAAGATAGATATGACAAGGCTCGCCTTCAGGATAAAACGGCTTCTGGATCACCAGGGGTCCGAGGTGTTTGCGGTGCGACAGGATGGTGCGATGACCATCGTCGGAAAAACCCAACGATAGATGTGCGCGCCAGCCAGTTAGGGCTTTCCCAGCAGCCAGGCCCACTAGATGCTCACCTGGATCCAAATGGCCCCAAAGACAATTGCGCCCAAGCCAATTACCAGTCGCGTCGCCTTAATCGTTCTTTGGCTATAGCAATGTAACCAGCTCATCGATTTGCCTAATATGCCGCCAAAAAACAGCATGCTCGCCAGCGTGCCAATGCCAAAAACCAATAGATAGGCCATTCCACTCATTGGGTCGTGTAATCGACTGATAGGTAAAAGTGCCAGTAACGGTGCCGACCCGGCTACACCATGTAACATTCCAATGAGGACCGCCTTGTGTTGGTGTTGATGCGATGCATCAACATGCACCTTGACAGGGTGATGCTGATGCCAATGGGCATGAGGCAGCAAGTGATCATGTTGATGGAAATGCAGGTGCGCCCGCGCACGCACGACATCTATCACAATCCTGGCGCCGATGAGTACAAGAACCACACCAACCAATATCTCAGCGAAATGGCTTAATTCTGCTGGAATCATCATGCCCAGGAAGAACATGGCCGCCCCGAAAAACAGGAGCACGCTACCATGCCCAAGGGCCCAACGTGTGCAATACTGCAGGCTGTGCCGAAAATTATGTTTGTCACCGGCAAGACTTGTGATCGTAACGATATGATCTGCATCCAACGCATGCAGCATGCCGCCACCAAAGGCCAAACTTAATATCATTAGATATGAGTGTTCAGGCATAGAGAAATGGCACTTTATTAGTCATTGTCTGCACCATACGAGAGCAATCTCTGTGCCACACATATTCGTATGTGGTTTCTTGAGCTTCTTCGATATCACACTTTGAGAAACCAATTCTTAACACAAAGAATTACAATCGCTTAGGGAGCACGCTCCCTCTCCGCCAAACTAGTTTAGGCGACAGCAACGGATCAACAGCAGCGGGTTTTTAGCACTCAAATAGTGCGCAAGGTATGTGCGCGCATCAAAACAATGCGTTCAATCCAATGGTACACGGGTATTAAACGGATTAAATACATAGGATGACTGTAGGACAGACATAAAATGGGGCATGGTTACATGCGTTGCTGCATTGAAAAAAAGATTTACTCGTAGGGCTCGGGCCCGTCGAGTAGATTTAACCACTTTAGTGCATCGTCTTCGTTTTCAAAGACCTCACCCACCCATCCTCGATTTGCCGCCACCGTCTTGGCAAACAGGTTCATGGGAAGCGAGTCCTTATTGTAGTCAACGATCGCAAAACGAATATCTTTCTCAAACTTTAATTTGTCAGCGTGCTCACCAATGGAGAAGGCCTCCCAACGGGAGGGAATACCAGTCAACCTCAATACCGCCAGGATTTTGTGCAAACCTCTTTCATGACATATCCCACTCACACTACTCCATACCTTAATAGACTCTGACACGGCCTGATCAGGGACTCGCCCCCCTGTCAACTCCACGCGCAGAATATCCTCGATCTGGGTTATCAGAGTATTGTATGGCATTACTAACTTCCACTACTGCTAGTGTAGGCGTGACAACAACATTGTCACATTCACGACTGATCTGCTTGTCCACCAAGCACGGTCAGGAATTCATCTTCAGACAGCACACTCACACCCAGTTGCGCGGCCTTGTCGGCCTTGGAGCCGGGCTCTACCCCTACCACCACGTAATCGGTTTTGGCCGAGACACTCCCGCTAACCTTCGCACCTAGCGCCAATAATTTTGCCTTGGCCTCGTCACGTGACAGACTGGACAAGGTTCCGGTCAGTACAAAGGTCTTACCGGCAAGGGGTAGCTCGGTAATCGGTTTAACTTCAATATCTTCCCAGAGGATACCGGCCTGGATCAGTTTCTTGATCACACTCTGGTTATGTGGTTCACGGAAGAAACGAAAGATACTCTCAGCCACAATCGGTCCGACATCCGCAACGTCGATTAACGCCTCTTCACTCGCGGCCATTACATCGTTCAAGTTACCAAAGTAATGGGCGAGACTGCGGGCCGTGGCCTCACCCACCTGACGAATGCCCAGGGCGAAGATGAATCGTTCCAAGGTGGTCTGCTTACTCTTATCAAGTGCATCGAGCAGATTCTGTGCGGATTTCTCCGCCATACGATCCAGCGCGGCCACCTGCTCCAGTTTCAGATAATAAATATCCGCCAGGTCGTGTACGAGTTTCTGATCGACGAGCTGTTCGACCAGCTTATCGCCCAGGCCCTCGATATCCATGGCCCGACGCGAGGCGAAGTGCTTAATCGCCTCCTTGCGCTGCGCCTCACAATACAAACCACCCGAGCAGCGGGCATCGGCCTCACCCTCAAGTCGAACCACCTCCGAGCCACACACCGGGCAGACCTTCGGCAGGTGGATATGCTTGGTATGAGACGGGCGTTTACTATTGACCGAGCTGACGACCTCGGGAATGACATCCCCGGCACGCCGCACAATGACCGTATCGCCCACGCGCACATCCTTGCGTTCAATCTCATCGAGATTGTGCAGGGTGGCATTGCTGACGGTGACACCGCCGACAAAGACAGGCTTGAGTCGTGCGACGGGGGTCAGCTTGCCGGTACGCCCCACCTGCCAGTCGACACCCAATAGTTCGGTCATCTCTTCCTGCGCCGGGAATTTGTGCGCCACGGCCCAGCGTGGGGCGCGCGAGACAAAGCCGAGCGTCTCTTGTTGTGCGATGCTATTTACTTTATAGACGACGCCATCAATATCGTAATCAAGGCCATCTCGCCTGTTCTGCATGCCACGATAATATTCAAGACAACCGTCAACGCCCGTCACTTCCCCCACCTCCGGATTGAGGCGCAGGCCCCAGTCCTTCAGGCCTTGCAGGATTTCAAAATGGGTCTGTGGCAACACCACTCCCTCTACCTGACCGATACCATAACAGTAAAACTCCAGCGGGCGCCGTGCCGTAATTCGGGAATCCAGTTGCCGCAGACTTCCTGCGGCCGCATTGCGGGGATTGGCGAAGACCTTCTCATCCTGCTGGCGCTGTTGTTCGTTGAGCTGTACGAAGCCCGAACGGCTCATGATGACCTCACCTCGCACCTCCAATATCTTGGGGATGTTTGTTCCGCTGAGCTTGAGTGGGATCGTACCAATAGTGCGAACGTTCTGGGTGACCTCCTCACCGCTACTACCATCACCGCGGGTGGCACCCCGTACCAGGACGCCATTTTCATACACTAGACTGATGGCGAGACCGTCCAGTTTGGGTTCGGCACAGTATTGAATCTGATCCACCCCCAGACGTTCACGCGCCCGCCGATCAAAGTCCTCGACTTCCTCGTCGGCAAAGGCATTGGCGAGTGACAACATGGGGATTTGATGGCGCACCTCGGCAAATTCTTTTACCGGCGAAGCCCCCACACGCTGCGTCGGTGAGTCGGCGGTCATCAGGTCCGGGTGGTCTGCCTCCAACGCCTGCAACTCCCGCAACATCCTGTCGTACTCACTGTCAGGTATCTCCGGGGCATCGAGCACGTAGTAAAGATAGTTATGGTGATGCAGTTGCTCACGTAGTGCAGCGGCACGTTCACGCACGGCTTGAGGAATGGATTTGCTCATGAGCGGGGTCAGTGACTACGATGGTGTTGCAGATTGGCCAGTTTGCGTTTAAAGCGAAAGGCCTCGACCTTGTCCTTAATGAGACTGGTGTGCTGCGCGCTAAGGCGTGAGCGGGTCTCATCACATAACTCGGCATGGAGCGACTCAGCGAGTCGTCGCCCCAGTTGTAATACCTTCTCAAAGGTCTCGCGTTCATCCAGCGGTCCGGGCAGGCGTGCAAACAGACTCAAACCGGGTGTGGTGAGGGTCTCGAGTGCCTCGGGCTCAAAGATACCGGGTTCGAGTACATTGGCGACACTGCATAGGGGGCGTGCATTGGCTCGGCCATCCGCATAGTAGTGATAGATATGCATGTCACCGTAACGAAATCCCGCCTCATCCAGGGCCTGATGCAGATCGCTACCCAGAAAGATCTTAGACTCCGGCGCCATTACGGTGAAGGCGAGGATGAGTTCTTCATTGAAGTCATGCCCCTGAGATTCAGCCTCCGAATACATTGAGGCGTCGTGCTCAGGGCCAAGATTTGCGGGCGTGTGAGGCACTTCGATGGGGCCGAGGTCATTGAGTTCATCGACATCGAGTCGTGGCGCCAGAGGACGTACCGGTTTCTTTTCCGCGCGCCTGAAACGCGGCCAGCGGAGTGCTCCGCCATTTTCACCCTTGTTAAGAAGGTAAATGACGATAATCAGCAGTACGCCAATGAGAATTAAGGCTGTACGCAGTGTTTCCATGCCACCGCCCATGCTTGAGGAATTTATACCGCCGCGAGTTGTACCGCTTCGTCGACATCCACCGACACCAGACGCGATACACCCGGTTCGTGCATCGTCACACCCGTGAGGTGATTCGCCACCTCCATGGTGATCTTGTTGTGGGTGATGAAGATAAACTGGGTACGGTCCGACATCGCGCGCAACATATCACAGTAACGCCCGACATTGGCGTCATCCAGCGGTGCGTCCACCTCGTCCAGCATACAGAAGGGGGCTGGGTTCAACTCAAACAACGAGAACACCAGCGCCACCGCAGTCAGCGCCTTCTCACCACCCGAGAGCAGGTGGATGGTGCTGTTACGCTTGCCGGGGGGACGCGCCATGATCGTCACGCCGGTCTCCAGCAAATCTTCACTGGTCATCTCCAGGTAGGCATGGCCACCCCCGAACAGACGCGGGAAGAGTTCCTGCAAACCACTGTTGACCTTGTCATAGGTCTCCTGGAAACGGGTGCGCGTCTCACGATCGATCTTCTTGATCGCGTTCTCCAGGGTCTCAAGTGCCTCCATCAAATCGGCATTCTGGGCGTCGAGATACTTCTTGCGTTCGGATTGTTGCTCGTACTCTTCAATCGCCGCGAGATTGATGGGCCCCAGGCGCTGGATCTTGCGTTCCATCTCTTCGACGGACTCGGCCCACTTCTGCTCTTCGGCCTCTTCCGGCATCTCGTCGAGCAGGGCTTTCAATTCATAGCCCGTCTCACGCACCCGCTCTTCCAGGGTCTGGCGACGCACCTTGGTCTCCTGCCAATTCATGCGCGCCTGCTCGAGGGCACTGCGCACATCCTGGACCGACTGTTCGGCCTGGCCACGCGCCTCTTCCAGCTCGCGCAGCAGGTGTTCGATCGCCTGCAGGGCGGCACGGGCCTCAGCCAATTCGTTCTCAACCTCAACGCGCCGAGCCAATAATTTCTCCAGGTCGGCGGCCATGGTGGCGATAGGGGTATCACTACCGGCGATGGCCTTGTTCAATTCATCGCGACGCACCGACAGCTGTTGCAGCTGCGCCTCCATCCGCTGCATGCCTTGTTGCTTGGACTGCAACTCGGCGCGCATGGCCTCCATGCGTAGCTTGATATTCTGGGCCTTTTCGCGATCGGCCTGATAACGCTGCCGCGCCTGATCCAGCGTCTCGCGCAGGCTGGTGCGCTTGCCCTGCAAGGCCTCACGCAGCTTGTCGAGGGTGGCCATTTCTTCAACGGCTGTTTGCAGACTCTCACGCGCCGCGGTCAGTTCTTGCTGACCCTTGGCAACGTTGTTCTGGATCTCTTGTAAATCGTTTTGTAATTGCTGCTGACGCGTGCGTGCGCGCTCGATGCGTTCACGCAGCGACTTCAACTCGGTCTCGATCTTGGCGTGCTCACGGCTGGACTGGTTCAGACCCGCCTGCATGTCTTCGCGCTGCGCCTCCAGGTCACGCAGACGACTGCGCTCCTGCTCCAGCGTTTGTTGCAGCCCACTGACGGTCTGTTCCTGCGAGGCGAGTTGCGTCTTGAGTGACTTCATCTCTTGCTCACGCTGGAGAATACCGGCCTTCTCATCCTGCGCCCGTACCACGCGCAGCCAGTCCGGTCCAAGCCAGATGCCGTCACGGGTGACGATCGATTCATGCGCCGCCAGGCGTGTACGCTGTGCGAGGGCCTCATTCAAACCTTCTGCGGCGTAGACCCCCCCGAGCAGACCATCGAGTTTCCAGGGCGCCTTCACCTTATCGAGTAGTGGCGTGCCATTGCTGGCGGTGGCGGCGGCATGATTGGCCTGTACATCGAAGAAACTGAGCGAGCCTTCGAGGCTATCCAGCACACCCTTGAGTGGGTCGACGCCATCCTCCAGACACACGGCCTCAAGATAACCACCGAGGACGCATTCAACGGCGCCTTCCCAGCCGGACTCAACCTCAAGCTGTTGCGCCAGACGTGGTGCTTGTTCTAATTGTTGACCACGCAGCCACTCGATCACCGCGCCCTGTTCCTGACCCAGTGCGGCCTGTTGCAGTGCCTCAAGCGACGTGTGACGACCGCTCATGTCTTGCAGTGAACGACGAACCTTGTCCAGTTCCTCGGCCTGCTTATGGCTGGTCTCACGCAGTGAGGTCATTTCCGTCAACACCTGTTGCAGGGCCTCCTGCTTGGCCTTGAGGTGTGACTCGCTCTCCTGCAAACGCTGCTCCAGTTGACTGGACTGCTCCTGCAGGGCATTGGCCGTCATGGTCTTGAGTTCTTCCTGCAGGCGCTGCGAGCGCTGTTGCAGTTGCATCGACTGTTGTTCGATGTGGGCGATACGCGTGCGCTCGACCTCGGCACGGCGTGCCGGCTCGGCGGCACCGCTATTGTATTTTTCCCACTCGGCCTGCCACTCCTGCATGGCCTGCTCGGCGCTGTTCAGATTCGCAGTGGAGGCATCAGCCTGACCCTCGACCTCGGTCAGCGCCGGGGTGTTCTCCCCAATGGAGCGTTCGAGTTCGGCGATACGCTCGCGGTCGGTCTGTAAATGGGTCTCGGCCTGCTTCCAGTCGATATCGATCTGGGCCAGGTCCTTTTGCTGCTGGGTGCGGCGTTCCTTGGCGTGCTGAATGGATTGCTCCATGCGCGCGATCTCGGAACCCACACTATAGAAACGGCTCTGGACCTGATTGAAGCGATCATTGGCCTCGGTGTGGGCCTCGCGCTGTTTCTCAATATCCGCTTCGATGCTGCGTTGCTTCGCGACCCCCGCCTCTAACGCGGTCTCCTTATCACGAATGGCCGCTTCCATTCCCGCAGACTGGCCATTCAGGGACTGCCAACGCAGCGCCTGTAACTGTGCCTGCAACAGACGCTCTTCTTCCTTCAGGATTTTGTAACGCTCAGCGGTCTTGGCCTGGCGATTCAGGTGCGCCAGTTGTTTTTCCAGTTCGTCGCGCAGGTCGTTGAGGCGATCCAGATTCTCGCGTGTGTGCTTGATGCGGGTCTCGGTCTCGCGGCGGCGCTCCTTGTACTTGGAGATACCGGCGGCCTCTTCCAGAAACACGCGCAGGTCTTCGGGCTTGGCCTCGATCAGGCGCGAGATGGTGCCCTGCTCGATGATGGCATAGCTGCGCGGCCCGAGGCCGGTACCGAGGAAGACGTCGGTGACATCCTTGCGGCGGCAACGGGTACCGTTGAGGTGATAATTCGAGACGCCATCACGCGAGACGCTGCGCTTGACCGAGATCTCGTTGTAGGCGGCGTACTGACCACCGAGGCGGCCGTCGCTATTGTCGAACACCAGCTCCACCGCCGCCTGACCCACCGGCTTACGCGAGGTCGAGCCGTTGAAAATGACGTCCGTCATGGAGTCGCCACGCAGGTGCTTGGCGGAACTCTCGCCCATGACCCAGCGTACGCAGTCGATAATGTTCGACTTACCGCAGCCGTTGGGGCCGACGATACCGATCAGGTTGCTGGGCAACTGAACCGTGGTAGGGTCGACAAAGGATTTGAAACCGGCGAGTTTGATTTTTCGTAGATGCATGGTCGGCAAAGATACCGGCAGGCCTCGCCATACACAAGATTGACAATCTGGAAATATGACAGTGATAGCGGCTACACTGCCCGCCTGATTTGATTACCGTTTGACCAACCCCCAGCCACCAGGTTAAAGCCACATGTCCACGAAACCCAGCAAGTCCTTGGAAACCTTCGATAACCCCATGCCGGAGCGCGACTACACCATCCGCATCGACATGCCCGAATTCACCTGCCTGTGCCCCAAGACCGGCCAACCCGATTTCGCCACCCTGTTGCTGGAGTATGTCCCGGACCAGAAATGTGTGGAACTGAAATCGTTGAAGCTCTATATCTGGGCCTTCCGCGATGAGGGCCACTTCCACGAGAAGGTCACCAACATGATCCTGGACGACCTGGTCAAAGCGACCTCGCCCCGCTTCATGCGCCTCACCGGCAAATTCAACGTACGCGGCGGCATCTGGACCACCGTGGTGGCTGAACACCGTAAACCTGACTGGCAGGCACCGACGCCGGTGAGCCTGCCCTAGGAAATGTAGGTTGGGCTAAGCTGGCGAAGCCCAACAACACCACAACCTTGAACACGTGTTGGGCTTCACTTCATTCAGCCCAACCTACGGCCT
>JAHEDA010000061.1 GCA_024641445.1 Gammaproteobacteria bacterium | reverse complement strand
GCGCGGATTGAGTCCGGGCGTATGCAACTCTCTCTGGAGACGGTTGGCCTGGGTGAGCTTCTGGATGAGTGTGTCATGATGATACAGCCCCTGGCCAGGGCAAGTGGGATCAGCATCATCAGCAACGTCCCCACATCTGATCTCGCCCTCGTAGCAGACCGTATGCGGCTGAAACAGGCGCTGCTGAATCTCCTCTCCAATGCCATTAAATATAATCGACGCGAAGGCACGGTTACGATTGACATTGTGTCCATGCCAAATGAAACGTGTCGGATTCAGATACGGGATGAGGGTGCGGGGATACCCAAAGAATTACAATCACGGCTGTTCCAACCCTTTGACCGCCTCAATGCCGACAACACAAACATCGAAGGCACCGGGATTGGTCTGGCACTCTCCAAGAGATTGATCGAGGCCATGGGGGGGCATTTGGGTTTCGCGAGCAAAAAAAATCAGGGCGCCACCTTCTGGATCGAGCTCCCCGTCTCCACCTCCACCCATCATGGTATCAACAGGGCCGAGACAAGCAGAGCAGGATCGCCATCGACAAGCGCTGACCAGCGTTGCATTCTCTATGTCGAAGACAACCCGGCCAACATTCGTCTGATCAGTCAGTTATTAAAGCGTCGCCCCTGGATAGAGATGATGAGTGTGCACTCGGCCCAATTAGGGATAGACCTTGCCGCAACCCATAACTTCGACCTCATCATTCTGGATATCAATCTGGGAGTCGGGGATGATGGCTACAAGGTGCTACAACGCCTGCGCGCCGATCCCAAGACACATAACTTGCCCATCATTGCCCTCTCCGCCCAGGCCATGCCCAAAGAGATAGAACAGGGTCGCGCCGCTGGCTTTGATGAGTACCTTACCAAACCCATCGACATCGAACACTTCTTCAGGGTTATCGACGCCTTTCTCACGACAGGTAGAAAGGAGTCCTGAATACCCGCTCCCATATCAGCTGATATGTTCAGGGTAAATCTTACCCTCCCAGCAAATCCACAAGCCGAAAGCTTACACAACATCGCCATCCGTCCAAAAAAAAAGCCGCCCAGACGGGCGGCTCGCAATAGTATCACTTAAATAGGTTATCTCTAATCATCATCACCCAGATTATAAACCGCCAAGTCTTTCGCCTCAGTGATACGCCCGGTGAAACCAGCAGACCTGATGATAGACTTAACCTCATCAATGCGTGGACTTGTCACAGGGGTAAGGTGTGATAACACTAATCGCTTAACGCTTGCAGCCTTCGCCACCCCTGCAATCAAGGAGGGTTCTGAATGCAAAATATGAAATAGCGGGTTGGGTGGTGCATCACCCTGTTCCATCACGGCTGTGTCATAGATCAATAGGTCGGCCCCCTGGGAAATCTTCACCATATTTCCCTGACCCAAGTGATTGGGTCCAATACCCTTGGTACCCGTATCGCCAGAGTACACCACCACATGGCCCTTGTAAGATATCCGGAAGGCAAGTGCCGCAACGGGGCCATGGTCAACGGCGATTGAATCAATCACCAGACCATCAGGCGTTGTTAATACATTGTTCAGTGTTGCACCCGGTACGGTCGAGGGCTCATCGTGGGCGGTGTAGGCAAAGTTACTTACTGCAACACCTGGCAGCATAGGGCCATCATCATCACTAATTCCCGCGACAAAGGCCTTGAGGTAGCGCTCTACACCACCCTTTGTTATTGAGAAGTGACCATTCACATAATCGGCCGTAGAGGGATAGACCAGGACGGGACCGCTCGGGGTAGGGTAGTACACACCAGGCGTCGTCACTGGCAGCGTGGATGCAGCAGGCCCATAGATGTTGATTGGTGCGGTGCGCCCCGGCAGGATCACGCCCTGTGCCGCGGCGGCTGAACGTGCGAGATTATTATGAAAGTAAATTGTCTTGACGACGGGTGTCAGGTCACCGGTATGGTCAGCGTGTAAGTGACTCAACAGAACAATGTCCAGATCCTTGATGTTCGTGCCACTCTGCGCCAGTCGTTGATAGGTACCACCACCTACGTCCATCAACACGCGTGGCTTGCCATCGGTAAAGACCAGATAGCCTGCACTGGCACGACCCTCGGCCGTTGCCATCGGACCACCAGAACCCAGGACCATAACAGAGAGATCACCCTCGACACGCTGAAATGCAGTTCGATGTGTACCACGTTCTTGATCTGCATAGACCGTGCTGGAGAGAGATGCAACGATAGAAAACGCCAGCAATCCCTTCATTAATAGTCTGTTTGCATTTTGTTTATGATTATTTTTTAACATTACTCCATTTCCTCCTCATGTCGAAATGACTACTTTTCGGTCCATGACTCCCTGTTCCCTGACCTGTTCCATAGTATATGGATGCCTGGTTTGTGATCGACATGGACATGAGGCATGACCATAACATATTTGTCTGCAGGATTGATGCGAATCTGCCACTTGTCCTCCATCGACACAAAATGTAGATTCCCTCAATTCACGTACATCTGGAATAAGTCCAGAACTAGAATGCAGTCTTACCAGAAAAATATGGAGACGTACTCGCATGGCAACGCTCTATTATGTACACGACCCGATGTGCAGTTGGTGCTGGGGATTTTCTAACGTACGTCAGCGACTCTTTGCGACACTGCCACCGCAGATCGAAGTCGTACGCCTGTTGGGTGGTCTGGCGGAGGACACAGATACACCCATGCCAGCGTCGCAACGACAAACACTCAAGCAGACATGGGAACGCATCGCGATAAAGATCCCCGGAGTTGAATTTAATTTTAGCTATTGGGACAGCGGCACACCCAGACGATCAACCTACCCTGCCTGCCGCGCAGTCATCGCTGCACGCCTGCAAGGCAGTGAGTATGATGGCAAGATGACCGAGGCAATCCAGCATGCCTATTATCTACAGGCACGGAATCCCTCAAACGAGACAACGCTAATTGAATTGGCGGATGATTTGGGGCTGGATACTGCGGCATTCACACTGGCCTTGCGCGCACCCCTGACTCAGGCACAGCTGCTTACTGAAATTACCGAGGCACGTCGCATGGGTGCCGATAGCTATCCCAGTCTCGTCCTGCACCACCTGGGCAGTGTCTGGAATATTCCCATCGACTACAACGAGGTTGAACCAATGCGGAATTTGATAAATCACTTAATCGACGAGGGTGAGCGCTAAGGCTGATCAAAACCGGCCTTGGCTCATAATCCCCACCTGCGTGCGAATATTTTGGGAGTCTAAATATAAATTAAAGGTGTGCGGGGCTCTGGTGTGTAGAGCTAGGGGCAATGCGCTCGAAGCGCGAGAGTACTTCATATACGGCAGGAACCACCAACAAGGTAAGCAGCGTCGAAACGACTACTCCACCAATGACGGCAATCGCCATGGGCGCACGAAGCTCTGCGCCTGGTCCCAGTGCCAGGGCGAGTGGCAGTGCTGCCGCAATGGTGGCAAAAGATGTCATCAGAATCGGTCGCAACCGGACCGGGCAGGCCTCCTGTAATGCCTCACGCACACTCATCCCGCCACGCGAACGCACCTGATTGGTGAAGTCCACCAACAAGATCGAGTTCTTCTTCACGATACCCATCAACAAAATCAGACCGATGAAACTGAATATGTTGAGTGATTGACCGAATAGCCACAGCGTCATGAAGGCACCCGACAAGCTGAAGGGTAGCGCCATGAGTACCGTCACCGGGTGAATAAAGCTATTGAACTGTGAGGCCAACACCATATAAGAGACCAGGATACCCAGCAACAAGACAAACCAGAGACTGCCAAAAGATTCCTGGAATGCCTGCGAGCCACCCGTGAAAACGACATGGTATTCAGGAGGGAGTACCTGCTCAGCCACGGCGTGTGCTGCCGCAAGTGCCTCCTGCTGTGATTTACCAGGTGTAACATTCGCGAATATTTTGATGGAGCGCTCACGATTGTTGCGATTAATCTGCGCCAGACCGGTCGCCTCTTTGATCTCAACCACCTCAGACAAGCGTACTAACTCGCCGCGATTGTTACGCACATAGAGTTGTTTGATCTGATCGGGGCCTTCGATCGTGCCATCCTTGGCGCGCACACGTACATCATAGCGATGCCCGCCCGATGAATATTGCGCGGCAACGACACCACCCACCATCGCATTGACGGTTTGGGTAATCGCCTGAATACTGACTCCACGCTCTGCCGCCTTGGCACGGTCGGGGATGACGTGAATCTCGGGTTTACCCAGGAGATAGTCATCATCGGTATCAGTCACCAGTCCCGTGGCATTGAGCTTATCTTCTATGGTCTTGGTGTAGTCAACCAGTTTGCCCCAGTCACGCCCCTGGATGCTGAACTCTACCGGGAAACCGCGCGAGGCACTGAAACCACGCTGTGACAAATCCTGGATTGAGGCACGGAGCTTCAGCGCCTTCAGCTCCTTACGCACGACTCCCATCAAGTCTTGCTGACTAAGCTCGTGCCCGGCCTTGGGATTCACGCCACGCTCTCCAACGGGCTTCAGGCTCACAAACATATTAAATAGATTGGACTGACCGCCCGTACCAAAACCACCCACGGCAACATAAACACGGCGCACCTCGGGGTGAGCCATCACTACCTTTTCGGCCTGACGGCAGAGACCATCGGTGTATTCGAGTGAGGAATCAATCGGCGTCTGGGCCCGAATAATGAACGTACTCTGGTCCTGAACAGGCATAAATTCCTTGTTTACGTAGCGGACCGAAATAAATGAAAGCGCAAAGAAGACCAGAGAACCGATGATCATCAGCCAGGGGTGACGCAGGGTAAACCCCAGTGTCCGCCGGTACAGGGCACTCAAGCGGAGAAAGACGGCATTCGCAACACGCCCAACCCGTGAGTCGCGACTACCCATTTCGACAAACTGCGAGGCGCGCATGGAGGTCAAGGTGAGTGCCTCTAACAGCGACAACAACACCGCCGCCGTCATGGTCACACCGAACTGAAAAAAGAACTTGCCAATGACGCCCGACATAAACGCAACCGGCAGGAAGATAGCCACCACCGCCAGCGTCGCCGCGAGCGCGGCGAAGGTAACCTGTCGCGTGCCATTCAAGGCCGCCTGGACCCTGTCTTCACCCATCTCCTGATGGCGGACGATATTTTCAAGTACCATGATCGCATCATCCACCACAATGCCGATGGCCAGACTCAGGCCCAACAAGGTGAAGGTATTCAGTGTAAAACCGAAGAAATACAGAACGATGAAGGTACCAATTATTGAAGTCGGGATTGCCATCAGGATATTGAGCGTTGAGGTCCAACTCCCCAGGAACAACCAACATACCAGCGAGGTGACCAGCGCCGACATAATCAGGGCGAACTTGAATTCATTGACCGAGTCTTCGATAAACTGGGTCGTATCAAAGTTGACGTCGATGGACATACCCTTGGGCAATTGCTTGGCCACCTCGGCCATGCGTTGCTTCACCGCGTGTGCCACCTCGACGGTGTTCGCACCACGTTGCTTGCGGATACCGATACCCACAGCACGTACACCATTGGCGCGGGAGATACGCGTTATGTCATCCAGCCCATTCTCGACTGTAGCGACCTGTTTGAGCAGGATGCGTGAATAGATCGGCTGACCACCGCGTTGGCTCACGACGATATTGCCAAACTCGTCGGCTGTAGCGGCCTCACCCTGAGTTCGTACATCAAATTCTTTGCGTGGTGTCGTGATCTGTCCGGCGGGCAACTCCGAGTGCTCGCGTTGAATGGCCGCGGTAATATCGGTCACCGCCAGATTATAGTGGTCAAGTGCCTTGTCCGAGACCCACACCCGCAGGTTAGGATCAACGTAACCGCCAAACAGGATCTCACCTACTCCTGGTAGCGAAGAGAAGCGGTCCTTGAGTGTGTCTTTTACATAGCGCATCAACTCCGGCAGTTTATGCTGGTCGCTGGTGACGGCCATCCAGAGGATGGGTTGGTCTTCTGGATTGGTCTTGCTAATGACGGGCGACTCCAGATCCGGCGGCAGATTTCGTTGTGCCGCCGCCACCTTGGTCTGAACCTCTTGCAGGGCCTCGGCGATATTGCGTGAGAGGTCGAATTCAACCGTGATACTGGCAGAGCCATATTGAGTACTGGAGGTAACGTTCTGCACGCCCTCCACCGTCATCACGGCATCTTCAATAATGTCGACAACATTGGCCTCGACGATCTCCGGTGCCGCACCTGGGTAACTCACCTTGATTGTGACCACCGGAAAATCCACGTCGGGGAGTTGACTCACACCCATACGCGATACCGATAACAGGCCAAATACGATCAGGCCCGACATCAACATCCATGCAAAAACCGGACGCCGGATCGAAATGTCTGAGATATTCATGGTTTGAGATTCATCGCAGGAATGCGGTCTGCCGACGCAAGCAGTTGCAAATAATTACTCCTGGCGGTGTAAACCGCGCGGTCCAGGGTACGTTGATTCTGTTGATATGCAGTAAGCGCCTGTAGTACATCCAGATTGATGACCAGACCAAGTCGATAGTCACGCAACTGCGCCTGATAACTCTTGCGTGCGGCCTCGGTTGCTGCCTGCAAGGCCTGTAGCTGTGTCAGGGTAAGGTCCACACTCTGATAGAGAGAACGTACCTCCTGCGCAGACTGGCGTATCACGAGTGATCGATTTAACTCCGCTTGAGTACGCTGCGCACTGGCCTCACGCACCCTGGACTGCACGGTGCCTCCTGCATACAGCGGCAGGGTCAGTGAGAGGGTTACATCCCACTTCGATTCGTTGAGATATCCTGGACGTTGCAGGTAATAATTGGCATTGAGATCCAGATTGGGTAGGTGCCCACCGCGTACCACCGCCACCGCCTCGGTCGCCGCAATCACACGTTCTTGCGCGGCCTGCACATCGGGGCGGCTCTGCACGCCATCGAGAAACCCCGCCAACGGTTCGAGCCTGCCCGGTAAGTCGGTGGTATCGCGCATTGCAGTCGATACATCAAGCCCACTCATAAAGGTAAAGGCCTCACGGGCCGTCAGTAACTGACCCCGCAATTGCTCAATCGTAGCCTGCAAGGTGCTGATCGTGCTTTGTACATTCAACAGCTCACTATCACGCGATTTGCCGATGCGCACACGCGCCTTGACATCCTGTTCACGCTCCTGATTGAGGCGGATCTCTTCCTTGTAATTGCGAATATCTCCTTCCAGGGCCAGAATGCTGTAAAAGTTCTGAACCACATCTTTATACAGCTTGAGTCGGGCCCCACGATAGTCCTGCCGCTGCGCTGCGAGCAGGTTCCGGCTTTGTCGAAGCGCCGCGTACTCGCTCATACCGCGAAAGAGTGGCTGACTCAGAGTGATGCGCGAACTCGACTGCTGGCTCAGCGTCGAAGGCGTCGAGGGTGCACTGGGAGGCAGTGGGTCGATATTCGTGGTACTGGCAATGCCTGTGATGGTAGGCAGGAAGGCCGAGTTGGCCTGTTGCAGGTGTTCCTCCGCCTGGTGAACCTGTTCGAGCTGTATACCGGTGGTCTCACTCCGCTGCAAGGCAGCGGAAAAATATCCCTCCAGCGTCAGTGCGTCTGCGGCAGCTACGGGACCTGCCACGACCCCGGCACATACCAGGATGGGGAGTGATAACCATGACAATTGCTTGATGTTGCCCATCTACGGCACCCGTTTAGGCAGGTTGAATCGGGGGAACTATATAGCCCACACTGATGACTGTCGATGCCTGCCAGATGCCCATCGAAAAAAATAATTATTCCTCCCGGGGAACTCGGTGCACCCACCCTACAGAGCCTGATTGCGCCTCGCCTCAAGCCTGGCCCCTACCGGGCGACTCCGATACCTTAAATAAATGGGCCGGTTATATTTGGCTCGCAACTCACTCGTTCGTGGACAATTGCTATGGAGAGCTATTCGGAATCGGCATAGATAATCTCGACTCTACGATTCCTGCTCTGACTCGCCTCACCGCCCGCCACCGCAACGGGGTGATCTTCGCCAAAGCTGAGGATACGGATACGCCTGGGGTTAACCCCCAATTCGAGCATGATCGCCTGGACTGCCAAGGCGCGACGCCGACCGAGATTGAGATTAAATGCCGGGGTACCACGCTCATCGGCATAGCCTACCAGGAGCATTAGAAGACCATCATGACCGGAGAAATATTCAATATGTGCGATAAGCATCTGCCGCAGCGATGGACTGACGCCGGCGCTGCCCGCGTCAAAATAGATCGTACGTGGGGCATCAAGATCCTGCGCATCATCTAGAAAGCGATCGGTGTATTGATGTTCGATTTTGAGTCTGAGTTGTTCGTTACCCGGTCGACTAAATGGCTCTGTATCTGCCTGTACCGCCATCACCATCCTGCTCAGGCCTAGCAGCGTACACACAACGATATTGACGAAAATAGACCGGCTCATAACTATTCCCTAATGTCCGTGCAATGAACGGATTCCGACTATAACAAATCGTCCTGAACGATTAAAAAGGTATCACACCTTACTTCTAGACCCTGCTCCAGAAAGTATTCACTGTCATCGTATAGGGTCCAGACTTTGCCGTAAAACTTTTGCACGAGTGAACCTTTACACGCGTGCACGAGTCATATCTTTCATGCTTACAATACACTCAACCACAACGAGGCAATATGCGCAATCTGAGTAACAGTCTGGGTGTCGCCCTGACGCTTTTTACACTTGGTTCCGGCTGGGGCTACAAAGTCTACGCCAGCGAGCCGGAACAGGGACCGAATCGAATGCAACAACTTGCACAGTCGATTCTTACGGATATTGGTCAGGCCAGTTGGATCGCCGACGGTAAGGGGCCACATATCGCCTACGTCTTCTTTGACCCTAACTGTCCGTATTGCCACAAGCTATATGAAAGTACCCGCACACAGGTCAAGGCGGGCAAACTGCAGTTACGCTGGATACCCGTCGGCATTCTCTTGACGACCAGTCATGGCAAGGCCGTGGCCATGCTGGGGGCAAAAGACCCACTCAAGGCCTTCTATCAAAATGAGGATCACTACACCATGGGAGACGGTGGCATCGACGAAGACCTGTCGACACCTGGCGTCGAGAAAAAACTCCACACCAATGAGGCGCTGCTGGAGCGCACGCACCTGGGTGCGGTACCGCTAACACTGTTTTACACCAAGTCCGGTGAGGCCATGATGATCCAGGGGGCGCCACCACAAGACAAGCTGACAAGACTGTTGCAGCAAATCAAATAAAGGTGTGTACATTGCGTGAGGGGCTTACCCCTCATTCAAGGGTTCCTTGGCGGCGTGTTTGAGTGAACGCGTCGGCCGCGTCACCATAAAGTATTCAAGCAGGCGATGTATCCAGCCCTGTTCGATGGAGAAACGCCCAATACTGCGCACGGAGTACTCAAACCCCTTGCTAATAGCATCGGCGGCCATGAGACCACTGCGAATCGCCGGACCGATCCCCTCGGCCATATCGCGCGTCGCCAGGCCAATGGCATCACCAACGATGAAGGCATTGTCCACGCGCACGGTGTCGACCTGGTCACGCAGGTAATAGCTGTATCCCTTGGGTTGTTCGTGAAAGCCCCGCACCAGACTTTTTTTGTCCAGGTCGGCAATGAACAACGCCCACTGATGCCAGATGTCATCGCCGCGTGCCTTCAATGCCTGCGCCATTCCACCAATTCCAATATTGAGATAGCCGTTAGCCTTGGGTACATACCAGGCATAACCCGGTAGCTTGTGGTTGAAGAACCACAGATGACAGCGTGGGTCAGCATAGTCATAGGCAAACTCATGCTCGAGTGTCACCGTTTGCAATTCACGTGCGCGGGGATTTTTTTCGCGGAAGAGGCTACGATAGACCGGGCACCTGGTTCCCCCGGCCCCGATCAGATACCTGGCCCGATACGCGCCATCGACGATGTAGTAACTGCCCTCTCTTACGATCTCACGCACATTGTGCTGAATCACCGGGACACCACAGCGTTGCAGTAACCATGCGTCGAACTCCACACGGCGTATCGAGTGTTGCACACTCTTGAGTTTGAAGGAGAGGCCGAAAAGGTGTACAACAAACTGATCAAAGGAGTTAAATCGGTGCGGGTAGTGTGCGGGGTCGAGCTGTAGGTCAGCCAATACCTCTGGCGTAACCCAGCCCGCGCAGAGTTTCAGGCGTGGGAAGGCCTGCGCATCCAGCAAGAGTGTCTCCACCCCCTGTTGCCTGAGTCGCCAGGCACAGCTGGAACCGGCCGGGCCACCACCGATGATCAGAGCGTCCGTGGTCTGCATGGGAGGATTCTAACTCTGCCGGGCTTTTGATGACTAGGCGTACTGGGCCAGGACCACCACCACCCGCAAAGGTGCCTGCTGCAAGCCGCCCCTAACCGTTAAAGAATACACCCACGGGTGTCGATAAATTGATACCCCCAAAATTTACGCAAGATGTTTGATGAGACCGCGCATGCATGACCTGAGGCTAGATCATCAACCAGTTGAAAACACGGAGGAAATCATACTGGAACAAGGGCGCCGTATCCGCGCCTTGCATGAGATCATCTCTCGCCCGGACCTGAGTTTTGACCAGCAGATCGATGCGACCTTGCGCCTGGGTTGTCAACTCCTGGGCACCGAGATCGGCAAGGTCGGGCGTCAGGACCCTGCCAACAATATCTCGGAATTTCTGAATACCATTGTCATGAGCGACCTCCCCGCGCGACGCGGTGTTGTGCTCCCCCTGGACAAGACCTTCTGCCAAATCACCTTCTCATCGCCCAAAGCCATCGCCATCAGCCACGTCGCCGAATCCCCGTATCGGGACCACCCTGCCGCGGCCTTTCTCGGGATGCAGTCCTACATCGGCTGTTCCATTAACGTACACGGCACTAAATTTGGTACGGTCAACTTCTCTAACCGTGAGCCGGTAACAAACCCGTTTACACAGGCTGATGAGGACCTGGTCAATCTTATCGGTAGTTGGATCAGCGTGATGATGGAGCGCCAATCTGAGGCCGAGGAGCTGCGGCGCTCCAAAGAGGCGGCCATCGCGGCCAATCAGGCCAAGAGCACCTTCCTAGCAAACATGAGCCATGAGATCCGCACCCCTTTAACCTCCATCATTGGCTTTGCAGAGGAGGCGCTTGATGATGAGCAACCCTCGCAGCAACACATTGAGGCCCTGCGGATCATCCGCCAGAGTGGCGATCACCTGTTGCATCTCATCAACGATGTACTCGATCTTTCCAAGATCGAGGCGGGCGAACTCGACATTGAACGCTCATCGGTTAATCTCAACGCCCTCATTAGCGAGGTCGAGACCATCATCAGCCCACAGGCAAGGACTAAACAACTGGAATGGTCGATCCAACATCAATTTCCGCTGCCTATAACAATACACACCGACCCCCTACGGCTTAAACAGATCCTGCTGAACCTCAGCAGCAATGCCATTAAGTTCACCCCGAC
>JAHEDA010000338.1 GCA_024641445.1 Gammaproteobacteria bacterium | reverse complement strand
AATCGTGTTGCTTGGGTTCATTGGATTGTTCATCCTTGCTCGCAAGAGGAGTGACCTATTCAGATTCTGCGTGGGAGGTCTGCCATGCGATTAATCCATCTATCAACATCCCAAGGAGTATCAGGTTCAGTGCCAGATAGGCGAGCTGCCAACCCAACATCAGTGTCAGAAGGGTGACCCCAAGATAGTGATAATCCAGGCCCGGTATGGCATCGGCCTTGATATGCCAGACAAACAAGAGCAACACGGTGCTGCCAAGAAAGACGTGTAGCGACTCACTATCCAGTAGCCGACGCCATGGTGATTGCCACATTATCCAAATGGTGAGGACACTATAAAGAATCTCGGCTGAGAATTGCCAGCCTTGAGGTAAGAGTTGAAATTCAAAATTCATGGCTGCCTGTAGTGCAGTACCTCACAATTGTCGAAGTGGAGTTCGATCATCTCACTGTCGGGTAGTTGATGATAATGGCCCTCGAAGACGCGCAGGGTCTCTTCGTGCGCCACTACCAGAACATTTGCGTGAGCCTGTGTCGCTAGCCAGCGAATAAAGCGTAGAACCCTCGCCTTGTGATCGAGTAGAGATTCGCCACCGTTAACACGAGTTTGTAGCGGGTCGGCGGCGATGGCCTGTTTGTAGTCACGCACGGACAGGCCATCGAAGCCGGAGCAAATATCATTGATATCCTCGTGAACCTGGACGGGTATCTGATGATAGCGATTGATGATCATTGCGGTTTGCTGGGTGCGGGGGAGTTGACTCGTAAAGATGATATTCAATGGGGTGGTGCGTAGCGCCTCTGCTGCCCGTTGTGCCTGCACCTCACCCTGCGGGGTAAGATGGACATCCCTGCCTGGATTGTCGTTACAGAGACCCAACACGTTATAATTGGTATGGCCGTGACGCATACAGTAAATCTGCATGGAACTTCCCCTTACTACGGTGGAAGTATACCCGCGAGCTGGGCCTGTCTGCATCGCTCTGATAAACTCCCGACCGGCGGGAACCACTACCGGTTTACTGCATCAAAGCATTGACCCTCGACTCTTGGAGAGCTCCATGATTGCCACCCCTCGCGTGATTAAGGCCATCGGTATTAGCATACTGGCGCTGACTGGCCCTGGCCTGTTTGCTGCGGAACCCATTCGCTTTACGAGCGCAGATGGTAAGTCGCATCTACTGAATGAATATCTCGGCAAGGGTAAGTGGACCATCGCAATGATCTGGGCCTCTGATTGCCAAATCTGTAATAAGGAGGCACCCAACTATGAGGCCTTTCACAACAAGCATAAGGACAAGGATGCGGTGATGCTGGGTATCTCCATGGATGGCAAAGAGGGGATGAAGGATGCCCTGGGATTTATCAACAAGCATAAGCTGACCTTTACCAATCTTGTCGGGGAGGGTGAGGATATCGGGGCGATGTTTTACGACATGACGGGCGTGAATTTCGCCGGTACACCCACCTTCCTGATATTCGACCCCAAGGGTGAACTCAAGGTACAGCAGATTGGTGCCGTCCCCGTTGAGATGATCGAGGATTTCTTGCAACAGCAGTCCAGTCCTGCGAGCAAAAGTTAAATTGTCTGTTGATTATTCTCAGACAAGTACTGCTATAACCATCTACTGACACCACCTATGACAACAGAAAATTCACAGACTAAATTGATTATTACCCTCAACGGCGAGGCCGTCATTGAGTATGATCGTAACAAGCGCCTGCCCGGGCATCAGCGTCAATTTCTGGATAAGATGGACTTGGATATGGCGCGCGGTTTCGATCTGGGTGGTGAGTTTGTCGCCAAGGCCGATACGCGCCAGCGCGCCAAATTTGTCGCTATGACCCTGATACAAGCCATCGTAAATGAGAACGATGGTTTGATCGCGGCGAGCTGTGCCTATCTGGCCAATCGACTGCCCGAGTTAAAACAAGTAAAGGCCGTTGCTAAAGGTGAACAGTTTGACCTGGACCTGGTGTTTACTGAGACACTTGAGAATCAGGTCAAGGTTAGTTTTGTGAGTCACAACAAGAGTACACACTAATGTCAGCATTACTTCGCTTTTTACATACTATTAAACCGCTCCGTGTGGTCCTGGCCCTCTTGGGTATGGGACTCATGTTTTTGAGACCTGTCCCCGGTGCAGGGATGGAGCTGGAGGGGTGGGCCGTGGTGAGTACACTGTTGGCCCCCGCCTTGGCACCTATTGTCTTTATGCTGTTCATGCTGGACGCCCTGATGAGTCGAGTCTTGATGGTGGGGCAGGAGTCTTTAACTGAGAAGGCGCGTCACAAGCGCATCATGATCATGGACTTGATAATCGGTATCTCGTTCCTGGCCTACTGGTTACCCTATTTCAGCCACCTCGTGAAGTAAGGGGGCTGGGTAGTTTCAGGAATTATAAGGTTTTGCGTGAGACGTTTGGCCTAAATTCCCCTTCTGGAATGGCCGATAACTTGGGTAGTCGAGAGAGTGATACCCATGATGTTAAAGCCTTCTTATACTAGTGAAGCCCCCTCAGGTCGCAGTGACTTCCGTACCTGGTGCAAGCGTATTGGGTTCATCGGGTTCCTGTTCTTCCTGATCAAAGGCCTGCTCTGGTTATTCCTGCCCGCGCTCCTGATATACTTCGGTCTTAACTAGCACCCTATCTTTCCATTCCAAGTCAGGAGACATGCCATGCTGCAAGATGGACAGGTGGCGCCCGGTTTCGGGTTGCTCGATCACAATGGTGACCTCTTCCACCTCTCTGAGTACCGCGGCGACTTCAACGTCGTGCTGTATTTCTATCCCAAGGACGACACCCCCGGCTGTACGGTGGAGGCACAGGACTTCACACGCTTGCAGTCGCAATTCGCTGACCTTGATACCATGATCCTGGGGATTAGCCGTGACACGACCGCGAGTCACGGTGACTTCATAGAGAAATATGACCTCGGCATCACCCTCTTGAGTGACCCGGAGGGAAAGGTGTGCGAGCAATACGGGGTGTGGCAGGAGAAGGAAAAGGATGGCAAGAAGGGCATGGGTATCGTGCGCTCCACCTTTATCATCGATACCGACGGTAAGGTTCGTC
>JAHEDA010000337.1 GCA_024641445.1 Gammaproteobacteria bacterium | reverse complement strand
CCTCACAACGGCCACCTTTTACGTTGAAGCTGAAACGACCGGGGGTGTAACCACGCGCTCGTGACTCTTGTGTCCCCGCAAAGAGGTCGCGAATGGGGGTGAAGAGGCCGGTATAGGTGGCAGGGTTGGACCTGGGTGTGCGTCCAATGGGTGATTGATCGATATCGACTACCTTGTCGAACTGTTCAAGCCCAAGTACCGCGGCACAGGGTGCCGGGTCTTCGCTGGCGTTGTTGAGTTCGATCGCCGCGTGGCGAAAGAGGGTGTCATTGATGAGGGTGGATTTACCCGAGCCAGAGACGCCCGTGATCGCCGTCATGACCCCGACAGGAATAGAAACGGTGACGTGCTTGAGATTGTGACCGGTGGCGTCTTTTATCGTCAGCATGCGCTTTGGGTCGATGGGGGTGCGTTGTCTGGGGATGGCTATTTGGCGCGTCCCGGAGAGATATTGACCGGTGAGCGAGGCCGGATTATCCATGATCTGTTGTGGCGTACCTTGAGCAATGACCTGACCACCGTGCACTCCCGCGCCAGGCCCGATATCCAGAACGTGATCGGCACTCATGATCGCCTCTTCATCGTGTTCGACCACGATGACAGTATTGCCGAGGTCGCGCAGATAGTTGAGCGTATTGAGCAGGCGTGTATTGTCTCGCTGGTGCAGTCCGATAGAGGGCTCATCGAGAATGTACATCACACCAACCAGTCCTGCCCCGATCTGACTTGCAAGCCGGATGCGTTGGGCCTCGCCACCAGAGAGGGTATCGGCGCTGCGATCCAGCGTTAGGTAGTCGAGCCCGACGTTAACCAGAAAGTCGAGTCGCTGTGCAATCTCTTTGACTATCTTTGAGGCGATTTCGCCTCGTCGTCCTGGCAGGGTGAGCTGTGCGAAGAATTCCTGCGCAGACCCGACGGGCATTGCGGTGACCTCTGGCAGGGTCTTTTCAACGACATAGACATGGCGTGCGGTGCGGTTGAGACGTGTGCCCTGACAACCCGGGCAGGATTGCTGGCTTAAATACTTCGCCAACTCCTCACGTACGACATTTGAGTCGGTCTCGCGATAGCGCCGTTCCATGTTATTGATGATCCCCTCAAAGGGGATGTGTTTCTTGTGTTTGCTACCCTGGTCATTTACGTAAGTGAATTCGATCTCCTCCTCACCACTACCATAGAGCACTACCTGACGGATTTTCTCCGGCAGTTTGTAAAAGGGTTTATCCATGTCGAACTTAAAGTGCTTCGCCAGTGATTGCAGCAACTGGTAGTAATACATGTTGCGGCGGTCCCAGCCACGAACAGCACCTGCACTCAGACTGACCTCAGGCATGGCGACGACCCGTGCGGGGTCGAAGTATTGGCGTACGCCCAGTCCATCACACTCTGGACAGGCACCGGCGGGATTATTGAAGGAAAAGAGTCTTGGCTCGAGCTCGGTGAGTGAATAGCCACACTCGGGGCAGGCGAAGTTGGCTGAAAATACAATATCAGCCTTTTTGTCACTCATGTAGGCGATGCGCGCAACGCCCTCGGCCAGACGCAGTGCCGTCTCGAATGAATCCGCTAAACGCTGTTTAATTTCGGCGCGAACCTTGAAGCGATCAACGACCACTTCGATTGTGTGCTTGCGTCGCAAGTCGAGTTTTGGCGCCTGATCGAGTTCCACCACCTCACCGTTAATGCGTGCGCGTACATAGCCCTCGGCCTGGAGGCCGGCGAGGAGCTGTTCGTGTTCGCCCTTGCGGTCCTGGATGACAGGGGCGAGCAGCATCAGGGAGGTGTTCTCGGGTAGGGCCAGGACTTGATCCACCATCTGACTGACAGTTTGTGCATCCAGGACAATGCCATGGTCAGGGCAGCGTGGTTCCCCGGTGCGTGCAAAGAGCAGGCGCAAGTAGTCATAAATCTCGGTGATGGTACCGACGGTAGAGCGCGGGTTGTGTGAGGTAGACTTCTGTTCGATGGAGATGGCCGGTGATAGCCCCTCAATATGGTCTACATCCGGCTTTTCCATCATGGAGAGAAATTGACGGGCGTAGGCAGAGAGTGACTCCACATAACGGCGTTGTCCCTCGGCATAGATGGTGTCAAAGGCGAGTGAAGACTTACCCGAGCCAGACAGGCCGGTGATGACAATTAGTTTGTCACGCGGGAGTTCCAGGTCGATGTTCTTGAGATTGTGGGTGCGAGCCCCACGGATGCGTATGGTATCCATGCTTTTTCGTCTAAGGGTGCAAACCTGCTAATATACGCCGCTTATCAGGCAACAGGCAAAACTCCCGAACAAATGGCCAATGGCCGTGAGACTGACGAGGCTTCTTGTGTCAAATCGTAATCAAGATGGAATGACCGCGCTGGAACGCCGGGTGGCTTTTACCCTTGGTGGCATCTTTTCCCTGCGCATGCTGGGATTATTCATGATCCTGCCGGTGTTCTCGGTCTATGCCCGAGATCTTAAAGGCTACACCGCCACCCTCGCGGGGCTGGCGATCGGCATCTATGGACTGACACAGGCCTGCATGCAGATCCCCATGGGGCGGCTCTCAGACAAGATTGGACGTAAGCCGGTGATACTCGCGGGCCTCGTGGTCTTTGCGATGGGCAGCATCGTAGCGGCACTCTCAGATAGCATCACCGGGGTAATTATTGGGCGTGCCCTGCAAGGCGCGGGCGCGATTGCCAGCGCGGTGATGGCCCTGGCCGCCGACCTCACCCGTGAGGAGCACCGAATAAAGGTGATGGCCGTCATTGGGATGAGTATCGGGCTCTCCTTTGGCGTGGCGATGGTCGTGGGCCCGGTCTTACATGGCTGGTTTGGGGTGGCGGGTATTTTTTGGATTACCGCACTCCTCGCGGTTTTGGGTATGGTGGTGGTACAGACCCGAGTCCCCACCCCTGTGCATAGCCGCTTTCACCGTGACACCGAGGTCGAATGGCAGTGGCTGCGTCGGGTGTTGGTCGATGGGCAGTTACTGCGGCTGGACTATGGGGTCCTGACCCTGCACCTCATTCTTACGGCCACCTTTATGGCCATTCCTCGCATCTTGCACGACAATCTCGGTTTTCCGGTGGAGCAACACTGGCG
>JAHEDA010000336.1 GCA_024641445.1 Gammaproteobacteria bacterium | reverse complement strand
CCCGGTTGTCGATAAGTCCGTACGGATTCCAGGCATGCACGGCACGCGCTACCGATGCGGCAAAGGTATTATTGCGCACACCAAGTTCCTCATTGGCAAAGGACAGGGCATGATAGGCCGTGGTGACACCGGCAGCGGCGTTACGCTTATCCGCCTGGGCGCAGGCGAAGTCGAGAGGAAAGTGCACGTTGGGACGCGGCTCTACTTCTTTTTCCAGGGCATCACAATGCAGATCGATCATGCCCGGCATCAAGGTCTTACCCGTCAGATCAATAGTCAGGGCGCCATTGCCGGAGGTTGGATTGATAGATGCGATCACGCCATCCTCGATTAGTACCGTGCAATCCTCGATAACGTCGTCGCGCAGTACCACGCGGGCACCGGTAAGATAGAGCTTGCTCATGCAATTTCCTTCAGGATTTCCTCAATAGCGGGTGGAGCGGCCAGTTCTACAACCTGGTCAGCCAGCCGCCGAGTGGTTTCGGGGTGGTGGAAGATGGCGAGCACAGCCGTGCCGCCTGCCTTTAAGTTTTCAATCAATTCGATGACGCGCTCTGCCGTCGCCGGGTCGAGGCTTGCCGTGGGTTCATCAAGCAGGAGCAGGCGCGGCCGGGTAATAAGACCCCGTGCAAGGTTAACGCGCTGACGTTCACCACCGGAAAATGTCGCTGGCGAGACACTCCATAGGCGCTCCGGCAGGTTCATGGCCGAGAGTAATTCACCGGCGCGTAGTCTCGCCTCTTTACGCCCACCACCCACCGCCAGGAGTGGATTCGCCACCACGTCGAGCGTGGCCTGCCGTGGCAGGCAGTGCAAAAATTGGGTGACAAAACCGATCTCGTGCCGCCGTAATGCCAGCACCTGGTGTTCGTTTGCCTGCGCCAAATCAATCTCATGCCCCGCCGCATCGCGATAGAGAATGCGGCCGCTGCTCGGGAGATAGGTACGATAGATACCCTTGAGGACAGAGGACTTGCCGGCACCGGTGGGGCCTATCAGCGCGACGAGCTGGCCTGCATGCACGGTTAGATTCACTTGATGAGCCGAGGGGATGAGTTTGTTTTGTTCATGCAGTGCAAAATATTTTTCATACCCGGTGACCTGGAGAATGGGTGTTTGCATAACAGATCCTTTACTCATAATACGGAGGCAACCAGTCGCTGGGTGTAGGCATGCTGGGGGTCTTCCAGAATTTGATCGGTAAGGCCAGACTCGATCACACGACCGTATTTCATCACGATGGCGCGCCCGGTCAGCAGACGGATTACTCCAAGGTCGTGGGTAACCACCACCATGGCTGTCTTTAGCTCTTGCTGGATCTCCAGGATCAGATCGAGAATGCGTGCCTGTACCGAGAGGTCGAGCCCGGTAGTCACCTCATCCAGAAACAACAACGGTGGTTGGGTTGCCAATGCCTTGGCGATCTGTACCCGTTGTTGCATGCCACCTGAGAAATGTTTCGGTAGGTCATCCACCCGCGACAGCAAGACCTCGGTGCGTGCCAACAAGGTCTTGGCCCGATCACGAATGGCACCGTAGTCCATCAGGTCGCTCATCAGCAGGCGCTCTGCGATATTGCCGCCGGCCGTAATATTGAAGTTAAGACCCAGGTGCGGATTCTGATACACCATGCCAAAGCGGTGATTGCGCAACCAGCGTTGTTGTGCCGAGTTGAGCGAGAACAGGTCGTACTGCCGCGCCGCGTCGTAAAAGATCGCCTGCCCGGAAGTGGCGGCTTGATCGAAGTAGAGGTTTTTCACTACCGTCGATTTGCCGCTGCCTGACTCCCCCATTACACCGAGAATTTCACCCTCGAACAGGTCAAAGGAAACATCGTGAACGGCGACCACACTGCCACAATGAGGGCACAGGTTAGTGTCCGCCTCCGGTCCGGTCGACTCAATACACAAGGCACAACCCTTGCCATAAATGCGAGACAGGTTTCGGACCTCGAGGATCTTATTCATGCAGAAACCTCCCGCCAGGACTTCACTTGCAATAACATCTCGTCGCACCAGTCACTGTCGGAGCACTGGTAGACCTTTGCTCCCGCATCGTTTGTAAACTCATCGAGGAAGGAACCATCACACCCGCAGCGTGAGCAGGTGCGACGATTTCCCGTTGCATCATGAAAATGCTCAACCCGAAATGGAACGTCAGTGAAAGCCAGTGGTTCGGCCTTGGTGTGCGGCGGCACCGCGTAGATCTTCTTTTCGCGTCCGGCACCAAACAGGATCAACGCTTCAGAATTATTGATCTTGGGGACATCCCAGCGTGGAATGGGCGAAGGGTCGATAACATAATGGTCATTGATCCGCGTCGGATAGCGATGCGATAAGGTGATCTCATCAAACTTGACGATATCCTCATACAGCTTCACCAGCAGACGTGAGTAGTCGGCCTCACCGTGCATGGTCTTGCGTTTGTCCTCCGACGGTTCCACCACCACCAGTGGGTCGGGATACGGTACCTGGAGCACGATGATCTGCGCCGCACTCAACGTGTGTTCTGGAATACGGTGACGGGATTGGATGAGTGTGGCCTCTACCGTCCTGGTGGTGGTGGAGACACCCGGGCAGGTCATCTCGATAAACTGGCGCAGGTTAACCGCGTTGACCGAATCGTCGGAGCCCTGGTCGATGACCTTGACTACCTCGTCGGGTCCGATGAGCGAAAGGGTGAGCTGTAAGCCCCCCGTACCAAAGCCGCGCCCCATCGGCATCTCGCGTGAGGCGTAGGGCACTTGATAACCAGGAATGGCGACGGCCTTGAGGATGGCGCGCCGGATCTCCTTCTTGGCGTATTCGTCAAGAAAACCAAAATTGTAGGCCGAGGCGTCTGTCTTTGGTGGCAGTGTGTTCATGCAGGCTGCCTCACCTTGTTTTGCGTGGCACGCAGGCGGTCAAGATCCGATTGAAAGGTCACGTAGTGCGGCATCTTGTAGTGCGAGGCAAAGCCCATGGAATCCACACCGTCTACATGCAGTAGTACGAACTCAGGGTCTTCCGAGGGATTCTCCGGGCCGTCGCGCATCCCCTTCTGCAGGGCGCGATCGAGGATGGCCATACTGACGGCCTTGACCTCGTTGTGGCCAAAG
>JAHEDA010000335.1 GCA_024641445.1 Gammaproteobacteria bacterium | reverse complement strand
GTATACCGTAGCGAAAACCCTCTGCCGGTATCGCGCGTGTACCCAGTGATGGTCGCTGCGTTGGTCGCGCATAGGCATCGGTCTGATCAAATTCGGCCGCGACCTCCCACACTGCGGCGGCATCGGTCATTTCCATGGCAAAGATCGAGACACAATCAAGGCTGCGACAGGCGGGGACAACACCGCTCGTACTTAACAGCCCCCGTGTGGGTTTAACGCCCACAATATTATTGAACGCGGCCGGGACCCGGCCTGAACCGGCGGTGTCCGTCCCTAACGAAAAACTTACCAGCCCCTGTGCCACCGCGATGGCCGAACCGGCACTGGAACCGCCGGAGATGTAGTCCGCGTTAATCGCATTGCGGCCAGGGCCATAGGGCGAACGCACACCCACCAGACCGGTGGCGAATTGATCCAGGTTAGTCTTGCCCAGGGGAATGGCACCCGCCTCGATCAACAGCCGCACGACGGTAGCCGAGTGCGAGGGTGTGTAGGCGAATTCGGCACAGGCCGCTGTTGTTGGGATACCGCACAGGTCAATATTGTCTTTGATTGCAAAGGGCACGCCATAGAGAGGCAACTTCGTCGGGTCTTTATCTTGCAGGGCATGCAAGTACGGTTCAATCTCCTCCAGTTGCATGAGATGAATCCAGGTATTGTGATGTCTCAGTGCCTCAGCCCTTTCCAGCAAATACGTTATCAATTGCCCAGGTGTAAACGCGCGATCCATATAGTGTTGGCGTAACGCCGCCAGGCGCAGGTCGATATTACCCATAAATTTTTTTGTCATGTTATATCTCCAATACGAGTAGCCGTTGCCCCGCACTGACCTGTGTCCCCGCATCGCGCAGCACCGACACCACCCTCCCTGCCTCGGCCGCCTGCACCTCGATCTCCATCTTCATGGATTCAAGTATCAGCAGTGGCTGGCCTACGCTCACCACATCTCCCGGCTGCACCAACACCTTCCATACATTGCCCGCCACGTGGCTCTCAATCGCGCGCTGCGAATCACTCAGCTCCTCCTCGGCGGCCACATCCACCGTAAGATGCTGCTCGCTCTCGTAATTGATCTGGCCACTCTCGATCCAGCGTTGCAACTCCCCGGCAAAGGCCTGTTCGCGTCGTTGCGTGAACGCCTGAATACTCTCGCGGTTGTTAGTGAGAAAGGCATTGTAGTCACCTGGGCGGAAGCGGGTCTCCTCGATGCGCAGTGGATATCGTCCTTGGGGAAAGTCACGACGGATCTGTTGCAACTCGGCATCGCTCACCTCGTAAAAGCGGATCTGATCGAAGAAGCGCAGCAACCACGGCTGCGAAAATTCAGGCGTGCGCTTGTAGCGATTCCACATCTGCAAGGTTCGCCCAACAAATTGATATCCGCCGGGGCCCTCCATACCGTAAACACACATATAGGAACCGCCGATCCCGACAGAATTTTCCGCCGTCCAGGTTCGCGCGGGGTTGTACTTGGTCGTCACCAGGCGATGACGCGGGTCAACCGGCGTCGCCACTGGTGCGCCAAGGTAGACATCGCCCAGACCCATGACCAGATAACTGGCATTGAAAACGATCTCCTTCACCTGTTGCAGATCTGCAAGACCATTGATACGCCGGATGAACTCGATATTACTTGGGCACCAGGGTGCATCCTTGCGTACCGATTGCATGTACTTATCAATGGCCAACTGACAGGCGGCATCATTCCAGCTCAAGGGCAGATGCACGATACGCGCAGGGACCTCAAGTGCATCGACATCACGAAGCGCAAGCTCGGCCTCTGCGAGAAGCTTGAGAAGCTGCGTTAATGACAACTGCTGACTATCGTAGTGGATCTGAAGTGATCGAATACCCGGTGTCAGCTCGCGCATGCCAGTGGGTCGATGCGATTCGAGCCAGAGCATCAGGGCATGCACACGAAAGCGCAGATTGACATCCAGCACAAGTGGACCGTATTCGACTAACAAGAAGTGGTCCCCTGCCGGGCGATAAGCGACCTGCACTCCGTTGACAGCCGCGCTGACAATATTTTTCACCGGGCTTTGCAGTGTGGCAGGTTTTACCTCCGCAGGTACGCCTGACAGGTCGTTGAGTAAAGCGATCTGTTGCTGCTCCAGCGCCACGGCATCATCGAGGCCAATCGGGATAAAGTGCAGGGTATCACCCGCCTTTAATTGCCCGAGCTTCCACAGGTCTGCGGTAATAACCGTGGCGGGGCAGACGAAGCCACCGAGACTGGGGCCGTCCGGGCCGAGCAACACCGGCATGTCTCCCGTAAAATCGACGGTGCCAAAGGCATAGGCATTGTCATGAATATTAGAGGGGTGCATACCCGCCTCGCCGCCATCGCTACGCGCCCAGCCCGGTTTGGGGCCAATAAGGCGAATACCGGTTCGACTGGAGTTGTAGTGCACCTCCCACTTGGCGGCAAAGATCTGTTTAATATCGGCATCGGTGAAAAAGTCCGGTGCCCCATGAGGCCCGTAGATCACGCGCAATTCCCAGGCATGCGTGATCGCTGGTTGCAGTGTCGCAGGTAGTTGCCGTACCGGTGCCGCCTCCATCGGGGGCAACAGGTGCAGCACATCACCTGTGCGCAGACCCCGTCCGGCGTGACCACCAAACTGACCTAACGTAAAGGTCGCGCGTGAACCCAGATAGAGTGGACACTGCAAACCGCCCTTGACGGTCAGATAGGCGCGCGCGCCGGCATCCTGCACCTTGCCGATCTCCAGCACCTGTCCAGGCCTGACATTGATAACCTGCCAGTAGTCGAGGTCATCACCGTCGAGACTGACCTGCATTTTTGCACCTGCGAGCACGATCTGTGTGGCGCAGTTAAAGCGCAAGGTCGGTCCATTGAGCGTGATCTCCAGCCCGGCGGCATCTTCAGAATTTTCCAACAGTCGGTTTGCCAGACGGAACGACCAGTTATCAAACGGGCCTGAGGGCGGCACGCCAATATTCCAGTAACCACTGCGACCCGGATAATCCTGGATCGTGGTCTGCGTCCCCCCCGCGATGACATCGATGGAACAGGGTTGATAACGAAACGAATTCAGATAGCGGGTATAGATCTGACCCTTGCTGAATAACGG
>JAHEDA010000334.1 GCA_024641445.1 Gammaproteobacteria bacterium | reverse complement strand
GCTATGAAAATATCGTTCAGCCCAATCTACCACGCTTGATTGTAAGACCTGAACCCCGGTTTTCCTTCGTAAAAACTCTCTTTCCCGCTCTTACTAATTTTACTCTTCACCCCAAACCTGTCGCCGACACACATCCTTCATCTCGCAGTACTCGCAGGTCTTTTCATCGCCCCAGGCGGGCATGGCGTGTCCCGCCTGGATCTGTACGATTAGGCCTTGCAGGCGCGCGAGGTTGGCCTCACTCAGTTCGGTTAGATCTTCCTCGATGAGACTGAAGGTCTTGATGCCCTCGCGGGGGTCGAAGCGTACATAATCCACCTGGGTGGTGTTGCCGCGGCCGAGTTGTTGCGCGAGCAGGGCGTAGCTGGGGAGTTGCACGTGTTCGCCCTGTTGGACTTCTTGTTTGGTGGGTAGCCGCCCGGTCTTGTAATCGATCACTGCGGTGGTGTCGGCGTGGGTGTCGATGCGGTCGAGACGGCCCTTGAGGATGTGGCCATCATCGATATCAATCTGTGCAGGTACCTCGGCGCGCCAGAACTGCCATTGTTGCTGCCGCGCGATCTCCCACTCGACATAGTCTGGTAGTTGCTTTCGCCACTGTTGTAACCAACCGTGGTGGGCAAAGTTATCCTCAACATCCGCGGCGAAGACGCGGTCGGCGATGCTACTTAATACTTCAATCGCCGCCTCGCGGGTCTGGGCGGTGATCACTTGTTTGAACGGGCCGGGCAGGCCTTCGATGCCGGCGTGAAAGGCCTGTAGGCAGCGGTGTACACGCTGGCCGTACTCGGCCTTGGATAACAGCTCACTGACCTCTTCACTCGGTGCGAGTTGCAGGCAACGGGCGAGATAATATTGATAGGGGCAGGCGAGCAGGCGGTCGTAATCCGTCGGGCTGAATTTGTCTGGCACCATCTCGGGTGGTGTCCCCGGTCGTGGTTGACCCATCGCGGTGGGGAGGGCGCTGCCGTCGTCACGGTTTAAATAGGTATTGTTGTCCTGGATGAGCTGTAACAATTCGTGATCATCGAGACTCTGTTGCCAGGCCTCAAGGTGAAAGGCGCGCAGGATCGCCAGCCACGGGCTGAGTGTGACCGGCTCACCCTGCTGTTCGCGTCGCGCGGTAATGAGTCGCTGCGGGCTACTCTCCAATAACTCACGAAAGATATAAAAGCGCCCGGCGAAGTGCTCGGCCGTGGTGGCGAGCCCGAGTTCGCGTCGCACCATGTCATTGAAGAAGGGCGTCTGCGGGGTATGGCCGGGCAGGTATTCCTGCTCGACACTGGCAAAGATGAGGGCATCGAAGCGTTGCAGGTGTGCAGGTCCAAGCCCGAGCAGGATCACCGGTGAACCGGTTTGAATAGGTTTGAAGGTGTGACGTTCGAGATTGCGCCCAAGCCAGGTACGAAAACCGAGCCAGTTCAGGGGCAGGTCCACCTGCGCGGCGCTGTGGCCCATTTGCTCAAGTACCTGCAAGAGTCGTGCTCCCGCGTCGTCCTGTTCTAATAAGGCCGTCATCTGTAGGTGACTCAGGCTTTGGGTCAGTGAGGTGATGAAGTCACGCGCCGGATGGTGACCGTGCAGCAGGGGTGCGAGAGTGTTGTGTGCGAGCTGGAGCAGATCAAGTAGTTGCAATAGCAGTGGTTGTGTCTGCGGTTGCCAGTGTTGCAGGCGCGCATTGCGCTGTAACAGGTGGTGGCGATAACGCGCGAGCCCGCGCGCGATATTCTCATGCTGGATGACATCCTGCTCCAGACGACATACCGCATTCTTGCGCAGGTCGGCGTCGATGTCGTGAAAGATGAAGGGTGACTTCAGTAGATCTAATAACGGTAAGTGGGCGCAGTCTTCCTCGACACACTCCAGCCAGCGTTCGAGCACGGCGGCGGCGCTGGTGGTGGAGAGGGCCCAGCCGCTATCGTCTTGCAGCGGGACCTCGGCGCGTTCGAGCAGGGCGCGCAGGCGACGGGCAAGGCGGCGATTCTCGGTGACCACACCGATGCGTCGTTTGCCCTCGATGAGCCATTGCCGGATCTGCACGTCGATGGCGCGACTCTCCTCTTCATCGCTTCCCAATAACAGTGTGCGCAGATTGCCCGTGAAGGGGCTGCTCGGATGGGTTGCGACAAATTCTCTTGCGCGCGCCTGCAAGGGGAGTGTCGCACTAGCATATGCCGTATCCAGTGCCTGGGACAGAGCACTCGCGGCCTTGATCTCATGGTGAATGTGTAAGGCCTCGACCAGACGCGCCACCGGGCCAGGGCCATAAGGGGTTTGGCCCCCGGTCTGATCGTTCAAGACCAGGGTGAGCTGTCCGTGTTGGAGTTGTGCGGTGAGCCATTCCTGTTCACTACGCGCCAGCTCATGCGCGCCCACCAGATAGAGCGAGTTGCTTTGTGCGTGCGCATTCTGTGTACTTTGCGCGAGTGCCAGTAGATAGGCGCTGGTCTCATCAACTAATCCCACCGCGTGTAACTGTTGATGCAGGGCGTGCCAGAGGGTGTGGACCAGACTCGCCTCACGCCCGAGCCCCTGGGGTTGTATCGCCTCCAGACCATAACCGCTGGCGAGTTGTTGTTTAAACGTGTGTAGGTCTGCGGGCAGCGCGATGTGTTCGAGGGTGAGCTGGTCAAATAAGTTGAGCAGGTCGCTGGTCAGGCTCCACGGGTCGGCATTGGCGAGCAACTTCGGGTGTTTGTTGAGGGCCTCCACCAGCATCAGCTCACGCACCTGGGTGTCACAGATGCGGATCGTCGGTGGTAAAAATTGCAGGGCCCACTCGCGCAAGCTGCTGATGTGTGGCCCGAGCAGTCCACCAAATCCAGCCGCTTGCGCCTGCGCCACGCAGTGTCGGCGTAGCGATGCGGCGGCACTGAGGTGTGGAACGAGTAGCGTGACGTGCGAGAGATCGGGCAACAGCGTGCCGTGATCGCGAAAAATAATTTCTGCCGTGAAGGCCAGCGGGTCTTGCTCGAAGGGGAGCAGGTGGACGCGGGAGGGGTTACTGTCCATGAGGTAAGGTCACTGCGGCATTGCTGCGACACAATGCCGCACGCATTTGTCTACACAATTATTTTGCAATGATATCCATCGAGAAAACCCTTCACCCTC
>JAHEDA010000333.1 GCA_024641445.1 Gammaproteobacteria bacterium | reverse complement strand
GGCGGTGATAACCTCAACGAGGTGATCGCCGCCTGTCTGGCCCTGATTGACAACCCCAATACCACGATTCAGGAACTGATGCAGCATGTGCCGGGGCCGGACTTCCCCACTGCCGGTATCATCAATGGCGCCCGCGGCATTGCCGAGGCCTATGCCACCGGCCGCGGTCGTATCTATGTACGTGCTCGTACTGAGGTCGAGACCGATGAGAAGAGTGGTAAGCACACCATCATCGTCACCGAACTACCTTATCAGGTGAACAAGGCGCGCCTGCTGGAGCGTATTGCCGAGCTGGTGAAGGAAAAGAAGATCGAGGGCATCACCGAACTGCGCGACGAGTCCGACAAGGACGGTATGCGCGTGGTGATCGAGCTGCGTCGTGGCGAAGTGGTCGAGGTAATGCTGAACAACCTCTATCAGCATACTCAGATGCAGAGCGTGTTTGGTATTAATGTCGTGGCCCTGGTCGATGGTCAGCCGCGCCTGTTGAACCTGAAGCAGATCATTGAGGCCTTTATTCGCCACCGTCGTGAGGTGGTGACACGCCGTACCGTATTTGACCTGCGCAAGGCGCGTGAGAAGGCGCATGTGTTGGAAGGTCTGGCCATTGCATTGGCGAACATCGATCCCATCATCGCCCTGATCAAGGCGGCGAAGAATCCCGCCGAGGCCAAGGACAAACTCATGGCTACACCGTGGGCGCCTGGAATCGTTATCCAGATGCTGGAGCGTGCCGGTGCCGAGGCCTCGCGCCCGGACGGGCTGGCGCCGGAATTCGGTATGGTTCAGAACAACTATAACCTGTCGGATGTACAGGCCCAGGCGATTCTGGATATGCGCCTGCACCGTCTCACCGGGTTGGAACAGGACAAGATCATTGCTGAGTACGAAGAAAAGCTCACGGCTATTGCTGAATTGCTGAGTATCCTCGCCAGCAGTGACAAGCTGATGGAGGTCATCCGTAACGAACTCGTCGAGATACGTGATCAATATGGCGATGCACGTCGTACCGAGATCCACGCCAGTCAAGAAGACCTGACCATTGAAGACCTCATCACCGAGGAAGATGTGGTGGTGACCCTGTCGCACGAGGGTTATGCCAAGGCACAACCTCTGACGACCTACTCGGCACAGCGCCGTGGCGGTAAAGGTAAGGCCGCGACCACGGTGAAGGACGAAGACTTTATCGACAAGCTCTTCGTGGCCAATACCCACGACACGATTTTGTGTTTCTCCAGTCGCGGCAAGGTCTATTGGCTCAAGGTCTATGAGTTACCCCAGGCCAGCCGTACCGCGCGTGGCAAGCCCATCGTGAATCTTCTGCCACTGGAAGAGGGCGAGCGTATCAACGCCATCCTGCCGATACGCGAGTACGAAGAGGATAAATACATCTTCTTTGCCACCTCCAACGGTACAGTGAAGAAGACGCCTCTGACCGATTTCTCGCGCCAGCGTAGTTCCGGCATCATCGCAGTTGAACTGCGCGATGATGATCAACTCGTTGGCGTGGAACTTACCGATGGCAGCAAGGATGTCTTCCTCTTCACCAGCGCGGGCAAGTCCATTCGCTTTAGTGAAGAGGATGTGCGCCCCATGGGCCGTGCCTCGGTGGGCGTGCGGGGCATCAAACTGGCGGAGGGGCAGCGCGTAATCTCTCTTATCATCGGTGGTGAGGGTAGTGTCTTGACCGCGACCGAGAGAGGTTATGGCAAGCGCACACCCATCGAGGACTATCCGACGCACGGGCGTGGTGGCATGGGTGTGATTTCCATACAGACTACGGAACGAAATGGTGCTGTTACGGGTGCCAAGCTGGTGGCCGACGACGACGAGATTATGTTGATCACCAGTGGCGGTACGCTGGTACGCACCCATGTCGCAGAAATCTCTGAGATGGGGCGCAACACTCAGGGCGTACGCCTGATTACCCTGGATGAGAGCGAGATGCTAACCGGCATCGAACGTATCGAGAACATTGCGGGTGAGGAAGGGGCTGTCGATGTTGATGGTGACGGCTAAGCGTGTAGTGCGTGCGTGATGCTTGCACCCTTCGGGTATGAAACGCACCCTGCACAAGAAGGTCGAACGCTGTAAGGTAGTAAGGTAGGGTGCATCAAGGCAGAGCCGGATGCACCAGCCGGTACGTCCGCTACGCTTGACGCACCCTACAATAGATGGTCGAACGCTGTAAGGTGGGGCGTATCAAAGCGTAGCCGGTTGCACCAGGATGAATACTTAAAAAATACTAACAATTAATGCGGAGCAGTAGCGATGAAACGCGTATTTAACTTCAGTGCCGGCCCAGCCATGTTGCCACAGAGCGTACTTGAACGGGCGCGCGATGAGATGCTGGACTGGCAGGGTAGTGGCATGTCGGTGATGGAGATGAGTCACCGGGGTAAGGAGTACATGTCCATCGCCGCCAAGGCCGAGGCCGATCTGCGTGAGGTCATGGGTATCCCCAGTGATTATGCCGTCCTGTTTCTACAAGGCGGTGCCTCGACCCAGTTTTCGATGATCCCAATCAATATGCTCCGTGGCAAGGACAAGGCGGACTACATTAATACCGGTGCCTGGTCGAAGAAGGCAATTGAAGAGGCCGGTCGCTTCTGTAGCGTGAATGTCGCAGCCAGCAGCAAGGCCGATAATTTCAGTAGCATCCCACCCCAGTCGGACTGGAAGTTAGACCCGAATGCGGCCTATGTGCACTACACGCCGAATGAGACGATCAGCGGTGTCGAGTTCCATTGGGTGCCAGATACCAAGGGTGTGCCCCTAATCGCGGATATGTCATCGACCATCCTGTCGCGCCCCATCGATGTCTCGAAGTTTGACCTCATCTACGCGGGTGCACAGAAGAATATCGGCCCCGCCGGGCTGACGATTGTTATCGTTCGCAAGGACCTCATCGGGCAGGCACTTCCAGGTATGCCGATTATGATGGATTACAAGATCCATCATGAAAATGAATCCATGTACAACACACCGCCTACCTATGCCTGGTATCTCTCTGGATTAGTGTTTGACTGGGTCAAGCAGCAGGGCGGTCTGAAGGGGATGGGTGAGATCAATAAGCGTAAGGCCGAAAAACTCTACACAGCGATCGACGCATCGGGTTTTTACAAAAATCCAGTAAGGA
>JAHEDA010000332.1 GCA_024641445.1 Gammaproteobacteria bacterium | reverse complement strand
CAAGTTATCAGAACAGGAGCGCTGGCAGGCCGTGGCCTATGCCTTGGTCGTCGGTGGTGCGATTGGCAATGTAATCGATCGTCTTCTCAATGGTTATGTGGTGGACTTCATCCAGGTCTACTACGACACGCACTTCTTTCCTGCCTTCAATATTGCGGATTCCGCCATCAGCATCGGTGCCACCGTGTTAATCATAGATATGCTGTTCCTGCAGCATCAGCGGACTAAGGTGAAATCATAATGGGTGATGTTGCGGTATTGACCATCGGCAAGGGGTGTGACGTCAGCATGAATTTCACTCTGACGATTGAAGACGGTACCATCGCCGATGCCTCCGAGCTGGGTGAACCGCTGGCGTTTCGTATTGGAGACGGCACCCTGATCGAGGGTCTGGAGATGATGCTCTATGGCATGAAGGCCGGTGAGCGACAGTATTTATTAATTGGCCCACAGGACGCCTTTGGTTATCCCGACCCCGATAACATCCATCGGATGCCGCGCGCGGAATTCGATGCCTCGTTTCCCCTTGAGATGGGTACCATCATCGGTTTCACTACCCCCTCGGGTGAAGAGGTGCCTGGCACCATCATGGCCGTGGAGGGCGATGAGGTGGTGGTGGATTTTAATCATCCACTCGCGGGCCACAACATTACCTTCGATGTTGAGATCGTCTCCGTTAAACCTGCGCAGGGTTAAATACGTATGTCCATACAGATCCAACTCGCCAGTCCACGTGGTTTTTGTGCCGGTGTTGACCGAGCCATTGAGATCGTCGAGCGGGCGCTGGATATCTTTGGTGCCCCTATCTATGTTCGACATGAGGTGGTGCATAACAAGTTTGTGGTGGATGGCCTGCGTGACAAGGGTGCGGTCTTCGTCGATGAACTTACCGAGGTACCGGATGATGCCACGGTGATCTTCAGTGCACACGGTGTCTCGCTCGCGGTGCAGCAGGAGGCGCTGCGGCGCGGTCTCAAGGTATTTGATGCGACCTGCCCACTCGTCACCAAAGTTCATCTGGAGGTCTCGCGCTTTAGCAAGGATGGACGTGAGTGCATCCTGATCGGCCATGCCGGGCACCCCGAGGTCGAGGGGACGATGGGCCAGTTTGATGAGCGCCAGGGTGGGCGCATGTATCTGGTCGAGACCGTCGAGGATGTGGCAACGCTTCAAATCGCCGATCCCACCCGTCTGTCTTTCGTCACGCAGACAACACTCTCTATGGACGACACCTCACTGGTGATCGATGCCCTGCGTAAACGATTCCCCAAAATTCAGGGACCCAAGAAAGATGATATCTGTTACGCCACCCAAAATCGTCAAGATGCGGTAAAGCAACTGGCGAAATCCTGTGAGGTGGTGTTAGTGGTGGGTTCACCGAATAGCTCGAATTCCAATCGCCTGCGCGAGGTCGCTGAACGCATCGGCACCCCTGCCTATCTCATCGACAATGCGGCACAGATCCAGCGCGCGTGGCTGGAGGGGAAGGCCTGTATCGGGATTACCGCAGGGGCCTCGGCACCCGAGGTGTTAGTGGAAAATGTAATAAAGCAATTACGGGGATGGGGGGCCGAGGCCGTCCTCCCGGACAATGGTATCCGGGAGAACATCGTGTTTTCCTTACCGAAGGCCTTGCAGCGTTCCTAGGGAATCCGTCCCACTAGCATTCGCCTCCATTCTATTCACGCGAAGGGTGAATAGAATGTCATCGACCTACTGTGTTGCCTGCCGTTGTTCCCTGCAACGGGAAGAGGTGGAAAAAACTGCTGGCAATATAAAACCCTGTTCTTCTTCTACAGCGCCCAGCACTTTGAGACATTCCACGGCGCGGCACCTGTTATACCTTTTACACCAAGATTATTGAGCGTGAAGGAACCGCACGGATCGACAAAGTTGGCATTATTCTGGGCACGACCCGCAATCGGGCTCGCTGTAAGCGTATAGGATCCTGCAAGTACGCGCACAGTGATGAGGTAGAGACCGCGACAGCTCTCACTGTTGTCAATTCGATAGCCCCGGAACTGACAATTCTGCAGCGGGGTATTGGCCACTGTAGGTTTGTAAGAAGCAAGTGTGGCACCGGTGTAACTACCGTTCTCCGCCTTGAAGTTTGCCATGGCCTGTTCCGCAGCAATTAGTGCCATCACGGCATCCTTGCGCCGATTAGAGGCCGCCTCGTTCTCATACATCGACCAGGCCACGGCGGCGAGTATGGATATGATCGCCACGACGGTGACAAGTTCAATCAGCGTGAGTCCATGTTCCGTTCTGTGTAAATGCATTATGTGACTACCTCGTGCGTTGCAGGCTGATGACGATGCCCGAAATATTTCCGGCCGAGCGCGGTGCAGGCAGTGCGGTGATTTCTACCTGCATTCCCTGCGAGAGGCTGTACAGACCCGTCACATTCCCCTTCAGACTATAGACCTTGCTTGATGAGGTCACCATAAAGGTCATGTCCTTGACCACAATGGTATTGTGACGGGTATCGACGCTGTCTACCTTGCCTGTCGTCTGCATGGGCATCAGGGCCTCGGCCCTGGCGGTGCCAGGAAGCACCGTCTGGACCATGAGAAAAATAACAGCGGCCATTTTCTTCATACTAATCATTGTTTGTTGCTTCATGGTTGTACCCTTCTATTTACTTGAGTAATTCATGCCAAGCTCGGCGGCCATAACTCCTGGGATCTTTTGGACTGGAAACACTCGCGAGTGAGCCATCACCAGTGCTCATTAGATTAATTATTGGCTTCGTGGGGTCAGTCGATGGGCAGTTAGCAGGATCTGGACACGATGGTTCAACAGTCACAATCTTCGGCGCGCTACAAGTCTGTCCCTTAGGACACTGTATAGAGGTAACCTCGATATCCAGATCGGTATTACAGCCATCACAGTTTGTATCAAAGGGGGATGGGAGGCGTGTTGCCCCAGTGTCGGTGGGTAGGGACCACAGCCAGGAGGTACCTCCGCCAGTACACGGGTCGGCCGAGGGTACATCGCTGACGAAGATGATGCTACCCGAGTTAATCGTTGCCTTCTTATAGACGCGTTCACCGGTAGGAAGTGACGGGTTCTCGGTCAGGTCGATGTACCATCCCAACCTGGTGGGATCTGATGCTTTGGGTAAAGCAGGGCTCGTCTGGTTATA
>JAHEDA010000331.1 GCA_024641445.1 Gammaproteobacteria bacterium | reverse complement strand
GGGCAAGCCCCTGACGATTGGGTGTTATGTGCAGACCCTGTCTATTTACAACCCGATCGTGATCAGTTGCTGTTGAGTCACGCCGATTTTTCGGATTTGAGTCGCATGGATACCGCGGCCCTGATGCAAGAGATTAATGCCGTGATTCAGTTTGATGGGTGGCAATTGGTAATGGGTGCAGCGGAACGCTGGTATTTGCAATACTCAGAGGCATTGGAGATCAATACACCTTTGTTTATGCCGCAACAAGGTTCAACAATTAGCCATGGTTTTGCAGAAGGTGCGCAACGGCGGAAATTGTTGTCCGTCATCAATACCGTGCAGATGATTATGCATGGTAGCGCCGTCAATCAGCGTCGCCAGGCTAAGGGGTTGCTACCGATAAACAGTTTATTGCCGTGGGGCAGCGGAGTACTCGCACGAGCATCGGTGAGTGAATTTCAAGAAAGCGACCCTCGACTCGTGGTCTGGGGTAATGACGCTATTGTACGTGGCATGATGCTGGCCGCGGGCGTGCAAATGAATCCACTCGACCAGTGGTCGGTTAATGGGGATATTCGACAGGACTGCTTGCTACTGCTACCAAAGGCCGACCAATCGAGTTTGCAGTATTATCTATTGTCGCTTTTTCATTCTCTCCAGACAGACGCGATCAACAACCTACGCTTTATAACAGCCGATGGCAGTTCGTGGTATGCGACGAAGAAACATCTACGTCGTTGGTGGAAGGGAGCTCTACGCTGAGGTCTGGACAATCCCTAGCTGAACTCTATAATCGAGACCAATTTAATACACGGAAATAGGGCTGGACTCCACGCGTGTCCCGATGATTCTTAACCAGGAAGTGACCATGAGTGATAAACCGGTAATAACGCAGAAACAACCGTATGAAACCAAAGTTGAAGCGGGCAAGACTTACTATTGGTGCGCCTGTGGCCGGAGTAAGTCGCAGCCTTTCTGTGATGGTAGCCACAAGGGGACAGGCTTGGAACCGGTCGCTTTCACCGCTGAACGTACGGCGACTGTATATTTGTGCGGCTGCCGGCAAACCGCGGATCAACCGTTTTGCGATGGAACCCACAGCGCTCTGTAAGCGCGAATAAAAAGCGGTTCGAGGCCGCCTTTTTATTGCGTTATTGGCGCCGTTAAAGATCACCGTTGGCGCCCGCGCGCATAATCTCATTGAGGCTGTCACGTACTCGGGTTGCTTCTTTTAGTAGATTTTTGTCCAGCTTCGGATTGCTGATCAGCATGTCCAGATTCATCATAACCAGCCATGCCTTGCCATTGGCGTCTTCCACCAGCGCAATGCGACAGGGTAAGTAGGCTGCAAAATTCATATCGTATTCCACCATCTTTTTGGCGGTCAGGGCATCGCAAAATTGATAGATCTCCATGCGTTTTGAATTTTCGCCCATCGCCTTGATCTGTTTGGATAGAGGTAGTTCAGCCACCAGTTTGATGTTGAGCATATTGGCGCGCAGTTTCATGGATTCCACTGCATCGTCCATGCTGACCCCATCGGCCACAGGAACCTTCACCACCGTTTGTTCAATGTCTACGCTCAGGGGCTGTGCTTGGAGCGCTATGCAGGGTAATGCTAGGCAATATAATGCGGTAGTGATAATAAGGGCTTTGAAATATGGCATGAAGGACTCCCTTTTCGTTGGCCAGGTGTTATTGGTTTGAACGGGGTAGATCGCGGTGCTGTACGGAATCAATTACATAGTTACCTTCAAACACAACCGTATATTCCGTGTATTTCCAACGTGTGATAGGCGGATTACCAATAGGTCGTAAAGCTTGAAGGGGTTCTCCAAACTGCTGCCGGACTTCGTCCATGGTTTGGCCGCGTACGGGCATGGCAATCCCCGTGTTGCTCGATTGGGCGGGCGGCATATCAAGGATGTCTGCCAACACCACTTCAGTGCAGATCATGAGGCTCAGTGTCAGGGTGATGGCCAGCATACAGTCGCGGCTCAATTTTGTTTTGCTATTTGTTCGATAGGGATGTGCCATAAGCATTTATTATAGTGGCAGATTTCCAAGTTTCCGTAGTCACGTCTTCCATTTGCGACAGTATTGTCACAAACCATTGAGTGGTTGCCACCCATATGTCTCAACGGCAGGTAGCGTCAGATGTGTATCTTAGGTGACTTCATGCTGGCTTTTCGGTAATCTTTGACGAATCACGCCGCTTAACCAGGTTGACTATGAGGTAGGGTTATTATGCAAACACCGTTTGCTATGTGTCCAATGCTACTGCCCGTATTTCTCGCCCTGCTAGTGAGTGGTTGTGAAAGTAACAACTCATCGCCGGCGCTCTCGCAGAACACATCAACCGTCCTGTCCCAAACCCCGGGCGGAGGAACTATAAATGTTGATGCGCCGAATACAAATAAACCGAATTTTATCTATACCCCTCTCGCCCTTCCCGTCGAATCACCAGGCGATACCTTTCGAATCAGCCTGAGTTCTACAGGTGTGCAGAGCGATCTTAGCAGCATTAATGCCGATGTGGATGCAGCCGGCCGACTTGTCGTGTTCGATTCGCTTGCCGATAATTTGGTCACGGCCGATACCAATGCCACATGGGATATTTTTCTGCGTGACCGGCGCCGTGATTTAACTCTTCGCCTGAGTCAGACTGTCGACGGATTTGATGCCAATGGCGCAAGTATTGAACCAAAGATCAGCGCTGATGGACGCTACGTAGTGTTCAGTTCAACAGCAGACAATTTGGCGGCGGACGACAGTAATCAGGTGAGCGATGTCTTTGTTTACAATGTTGAGACCGCCACGATTGTGAGGGTAAGCAATAATGTACAGGGTGCTGCCGCCAATGGTGCGAGTGTTACCCCCGCCATCAGCGGTGATGGTCGTTGGCTCGTGTTCAGTTCGCAGGCGACCGATATGCTCGATGATGGGCTACAGACAACTAACCGTCAGGTCTATCTTTATGATGCTGACTCTGGTGCCATGCGTCGGGTATCGACGGGCCGGGATGGCAAGGTGGCTAACGCAGATTGTTTTAATCCTGTCATCAGCCGTGATGGGTCTGTAATTGCCTACGACTCGGCCGCCAGCAATTTGATCGCCAATGATCAGAATGCAATGGGCGATATTTTTGTCTATCAATTATCCACACG
>JAHEDA010000330.1 GCA_024641445.1 Gammaproteobacteria bacterium | reverse complement strand
AAGGTGAATGAGAAGGACATGGCCCACATGGTTGCCATTATCAATTCGATGACCCCGAAGGAGCGTACCCATCCCGACCTTCTAAAGGGCTCACGCAAGCGTCGTATCGCCACGGGCTCTGGTACCCAGGTTCAGGACGTCAACCGCCTGCTCAAACAGTTTGAACAGATGCAGCGGATGATGAAGCAGATGAAAAAGGGGGGCATCAACAAGCTCATGCGCCAGTTCAAGGGTGGCCTGCCACCGGGGATGGGATGAGGATTATTTTCCCCTAAGCATTTCACTCGCCGGACTTTTTCAGTAGAATTGCGCGTTTTCCGTGCCAGGGATTCCCTGAGCCGGGTACCGGTTAATTAACTTGACAACTGTAAGGTTATAATCAGCAATGGTAACCATTCGTTTATCCCGTGGCGGCGCCAAGAAGCGTCCCTTCTATCACATCGTCGTCACCGACAGCCGCAATGCCCGTGACGGTCGTTATATTGAACGCGTTGGATTTTTCAATCCGATCGCTGCTGGTCAGGAAGTCCGCCTGAATGTCCAGCGTGAACGCGTTGACTACTGGATTAGCAAGGGTGCACAGACCTCCGTGCGCGTGGGCAAGTTGCTCGAGGAAAAGAGCGCCTAAGACCTAAGGCGGGTGATTGATGGCTGCTTCGCCGTCAAGCGTGATCCTGGGCCGCATTGCGGGGGCACACGGGGTCAAAGGTTGGGTCAAGGTCTTCTCTGAGACTCAGCCCCGCCAAAATATCCTGTCGTACTCACCGTGTCTCGTACAGGTAGCGGGTGCCTGGCACGAAATGGATGTGCTCGATGGTCGCCTGCAGGGTCAGGCCGTGGTGGCGCAACTCAAGGGTTGTGACGACCGTGATCAGGCCCTTGCACTGAAAGGCGCAGTGGTGGCAGTCGAGCGCGGGCAATTGCCCGCGGCGGCTACCGGTGAGTATTACTGGGCCGACCTGGAAGGGCTGGAGGTGATTACCGAGACGGGTGTCATCCTCGGCGAGGTGGACCATCTGCTCGAGACCGGTGCGAATGACGTGCTGGTATTAAAGCCGACCACCGGAAGTATCGATGAGCAGGAGCGCCTTATTCCCTTCATTCGGGAGCAGGTGATCCGAAGAATAGATTTAGACGCCGGGCAGATCATTGTGGATTGGGACCCGACGTATTTGGTGTAGACAGGTATGATTGTGAGAACGTGGCCATGCGCATAGATGTTGTCAGCCTGTTTCCACACATGTTTCAGACCTTGCGTGAGTCGGGTATTCCGGCCCGGGCCCTGAAGAGTGGCCTGCTTGAGTTGGAGACCTGGAATCCTCGGGAGTACTCCCGGGATCGACACAAGACGGTGGACGACCGGCCTTACGGTGGCGGCCCCGGCATGGTAATGATGGTGAAGCCGCTGCGTGACGCCATCCGTGACGCACGCGCTGCCAATGTCAAAGGCACAAAGGTCGTGTATTTGTCGCCGCAGGGGCGCAGGTTAGAGCAGCGAGTGTTGCAGGAATGGTCGCTACGCAAGGGACTTATCCTGGTATGTGGCCGTTATGAGGGCGTGGATGAGCGCCTGATCAATGCCGAGATTGACGAGGAGTGGTCGATTGGTGACTACGTCCTGAGCGGCGGTGAGTTGGCCGCAATGGTAGTGGTAGACGGGGTTACTCGTTTGTTGCCCGGTGCGCTGGGTCACGAGGACTCGGCGGAGCAGGATTCCTTCACACAGGGTCTGCTCGACTATCCGCACTTTACACGTCCGGAAGAGATCGATGGCATGCCGGTACCGGAAGTACTGTTGAGTGGCAACCATGAGGTCATTCAACGCTGGCGTGAGAAACAGGCTTTAGGGCGTACCTGGTTACGGCGCCCGGACTTGCTGGAGGAGATGGACTTGAGTCAGTCCCAGCAGGTGTTGTTAGCGGAGTTTATCCGCGAGTACGAGACGCATAGTTAGGTATTGTTGATATATAATTTTAGCGATTCAGATTTGGAGCAGGCCATGAGCAACATCATTGAGCAGTTAGAAACCGAACAGATGAAGAAGGATGTCCCGGCGTTTGGCCCTGGTGACACCGTAGTCGTGCAGGTCAAGGTTATCGAAGGTGACCGTGAGCGTTTACAGGCCTATGAGGGCGTCGTCATCGCCAAGAGTAATCGTGGTCTGAACTCCTCTTTTACCGTGCGTAAGGTCTCTCACGGTGAGGGGGTAGAGCGTGTATTCCAGACCCACAGCCCAAGCATTGGTGCTATCGAAGTGAAGCGTCGTGGTGATGTGCGTCGTGCCAAGCTGTATTACCTGCGTGACCGCACTGGTAAGGCTGCGCGTATCAAAGAAAAACTCAACATCAGCGGTGCTGACAGCGAGTAGGCTCCTTGTCGGGCAGGTCGTGCCCAGCAACCGTGAGTGTCAGAGACGGGTATCGCATATGCGATACCCGTCTTTTTTTATTGCACGAAAATCATGGATGATAGCGAGTATGTCTAATTTCTTCCGGCTACCTCTTCTTGTGCTTGCGATTTGGTCAGTCTCTCCATGGGTGTTGGCCGCGAGTGACCTGTCGGAGGTTAAACGGCTCGCTGCCGTTGGGGCTACGCAACTCGCACTTGAGGTCCTTGAACAGGAACAACCCGCCTTTAACGCCAATCGCTCTGACTGGATAGAATTTGAGAACCAGCGCTTTGGCCTGTATCGCCAGGCCCGGATGTGGCATGAAATGGTCGAGCGCATTCAGCAATTGCCTGCCGAGGTCCCCGAAGACTTCAAGATCGTCGCCCTTTCCACCCAGGCTGGGGCCTATCTCGAATTACAGCAGGGGACTGCTGCGAGAGGGGTGCTGCGTCGATTAATATGGCAGTTCAGCGATTCCAAACAATCCGATGACACGCCCTGGATGCCGCAGTGGCGGCGGATGGTGGTGCAGAGCTATCTCGATGATGGCATCACTGAGGATGCCGAGTCGGCGATTTCACGTTATCAGCTCGATTATGTTGAACCCTCGGTCGATGATGCCCTTCTCTATGCGCGCATCCTGTTACTGAACAATCATCCTGCGCAGGCCCTGCGTGTGTTGAAAGACTACGCAAAACAGCCCCAGGCTGGGGTCCTGCAATTATTGGCACAGTTGCGTAGCGAGGAGCGCCCCTCGCAAAAGGTCTTGCAATCG
>JAHEDA010000329.1 GCA_024641445.1 Gammaproteobacteria bacterium | reverse complement strand
GTCGGCGAAGACATGCGGATGACGTCGTACTAGTTTTTCGGTGATGGCAGCCGCGACCTGAGCAAAATCGAACAGTCCTTGCTCACTTGCGATCTGGGCGTAGAAGACGATCTGAAACAGGAGGTCACCCAGCTCATCCCGCAGTTCAGACGTGTGCCCCTGCTCGATAGTCTCGGCAACCTCATAGACCTCTTCGAGGGTAAACCGTACCAGGCTGGCAAACGTCTGTTGCTGATCCCAGGGACAGCCCCGCTGCGGGTCACGCAACTTTTGCATTATCTCCAGCAGACGATCGATATCGGACATGTTGCCTACACGCTAAGAAGCTTGGGAAATTATCCGGGATAATAAGAGCGCGGCAGTATGGACTCGAGGGCCTCGGCAAACATGGAACCTGCTTTTTCAAAGGTCGGTTCGATCTCAGACTCTTCGAATTTGATCATGTCCCAGGCATAGTCGTCAAACTCATGCTTCTCCAGCTCCATGTCGGCACCCGCCTCCGCGATCAGGGTAAGCTCATTCGCAATATTCACCAGACTGGACTCAATCATCGATTCAGTTGCCAGTTTGGGTTCGTGATGGCACAGTACCGTCTCACACAGTGCACTCGGCATCCGCCACTCCTTCAACAACAGGCCACCGACCTCGGCATGGGTAAAACCTAATAGCTTCTTTTCGATCTGATAATCGGGTAGACCGGTCTCTTTCACTAGGTCCAGGACTTCACGATAACGCTGCGGCATGCGATGACCGATGATGAGTTTACCGATATCGTGTAACAGACCTGCCACAAACAAACGCTCACTGTGTAGGACATTGCTGCGCTCTGCCAGCAATTGCGCCACCACACCACAGTAGACACTGTGCCGCCAGAAGTTCACCATATTGATAATATCGGTAGGAATCTTGGAGAAGGCCTCCACCGCCGAGGCTGCCAACACCAGACCGCGTAGCTCGCGCAAGCCGATCACGGCCACCGCCCGGGAGACGGTTTCGATACGTGATGGGAAACCATAAAAGGCGCTGTTTACGATCTTGAGCAGGCGCGCGGTCAGCCCCGTATCCTGGCCAATCACCTTGCCGATATCCGAGGCCGAGACATAGGGGTCCTCCAGCATCTCATTGACCCGGATACATACCTCGGGCAAGGACACCAGGCGAATGACGCCCGAGACTAACTCCTGAGGTGTTAACTGCTTTGGCGACGCGGCGGGGCTACCCGCCGTCTTGTCAGTCTTAATCTTGCGTCCATCTACCATGCCATACCCGCCTTAAGTATTAGTCCGTAATCTGATCATGCCGTCCTTCGAGAAATCGCTGCAGAGCGGCTGTAGCCAATTGCTGTATCTGTGGGTCGTGATCCTGCATCAGTTTACGCAGCACCGCTTCATTGACATTGAGGCTCAACGCCACCTCCTGACGAATCTCCGGCGAGGGGTCATCGCAGAGAAACATTAGTACTGAGTGTGGCACATATTCAAAGCGGCTGACGACGCTGCGTACATCTTGATCCTGATCCCTTGCCAATTTCATAAACACGGCCTCGGTAGTGTTCAGATTTGTCGCCACGGCAATACGCACACGTGGGTCCGGGTCACTGGCCAACTTGTCTAATAGGTCTGTTGGCGAACGCCGATTACGCCCAAGGGCCTCACGTACCTCCCAGTCAGAGTCCTGCGCCAATTGCAGCAAACGCGATGCGCTCGTGTTCGGAAGACTCGCCTCGCGTTTACGCAGATTGATATCCGCTGCCATAACAATCGAACATAAGCACATCCCAAGCAGCAGGGCCGTAATTACCCGCATAACTTCTCCACGAAAGTCAGTCACATCACACACATTATGCGCTGGCATGCACCACACGCCACAAATCCCTCTGACATCCATCACGAACGGATAAATGCAAACAAATTATAGAGATAGTTCCTACACTGTGCTATGTAATAGTTGAATATAAACAGTAAGAATTTGGCTCTAGACTTGGCAGTTGAGGGCTAAACGACTATGCTTCTTGCACAATCAGAATACACAATTACAACCCAGAAGTATCTTTACGCCGTGGCCGACACCGAACTCAGCAAACCCCGCATCCTGGCCGTCGATGACTCACGCGTCATGCGCGCCGCCATCACCAAAATCCTGGGCCAGGACTACGATGTGGTGGAAGCGGAACATGGTGAGGATGCCTGGACCCTGCTCATCAATGACGAGACTATCCAAGTGGTATTCACTGACCTGTCCATGCCCTATCTGGACGGTTATGGCCTGCTCGAACGCATCCGCACCCACCAGGACGAACGCATTGCACAGATCCCCGTCATCATCATCACCGGCAAGGAAGATGATGACAACGCCAAGGAAGAGGCACTGAGAAAGGGCGCCACCGACTTCATCACCAAACCCTTCGAGTCCATTACTCTCAAGGCCCGTGCCCAAGCACACGTACGCTACGAGCAGAATACGCGACGCCTCTCCGAGATTTCCATGATCCTGGAGCGCCAGGCCGCTATCGATGGCATCACCGGATTGGGTGGGCAACGCTATTTCTGCAAGGCAGCCGATGAAAAGCTGGCCTACCTCAAGCGTCATAATGAAGACTGCATCGTTGTCCGCATTGACATCGACAACTTTAATGCCCTGTTCATCAAGTACGGCAAAAAGGTGGCGGATGGAATGCTCGAAAAGATCGGTGAATTCATGCGGGAGGCCACCCGGGCAGAGGATATGGCCGCCCGTATCGGCCTGGCAAAATTCGCCATGATGCTGGTTGACACCGATATGACCACCGCCGCGCAGGTAATCGAACGTCTACGCAGTGGCATCGAAAAAATGAAATTCAAGATCGGTGACAAGCTACTGCGCATCACCATCAGCGGCGGCATTCTCCAGCCAGAACTCGAAAAGGATTCCGACATACGCAGTCTGCTTGAGCGGACTGAGGCTCACATGCAACAGGCCATGGACGCAGGGGGTAATCAAATTCGGCAGTTTAGTGAGTTAGCCGCCACTGATATCAAGGAGGCCAAGACACAGAAGATGGATATCAAGATGGCCATTGAACTGCTGGCGAGGGGCGAGCTGGACCGTGTGCGCCCACATGCCGATGAACTGTTACGTGAATTGCACCCGCTACTGGAATTTCTGAGCAAGGAGCACGAGGTCTAAC
>JAHEDA010000328.1 GCA_024641445.1 Gammaproteobacteria bacterium | reverse complement strand
GTGAGTCTACATCGATCCGGGTTGGGATCGAAAAGGTAGACGAATTGATCAATATGGTAGGTGAGCTGGTGATTACTCAGTCCATGTTGAGTCAGTTCGGTGAGGCGGAGGAGTTTACGGCCGCACATATTGAAAAATTACGCGATGGTTTATCCCAGCTCGAGCGAAATACCCGCGAGCTGCAAGAGAGCGTTATGCGTATACGCATGTTGCCAATCAGTTTTGCCTTCCAGCGATTCCCTCGTTTGGTACATGATCTTAGTGGCAAGTTAAACAAGAAAGTTCAAATCAAGATGTCCGGTGAGCAGACCGAACTGGACAAGACTGTGATGGAAAAGATTGGTGACCCACTGGTGCATCTGGTTCGTAACTCGCTGGATCATGGGATTGAAACCCCGGAGAAGCGTATTGCGGCAGGCAAACCGGAGACGGGGACTGTCCATCTTAATGCCTATCATCAAGGTGGCAATATTGTCATAGAAATTATCGATGATGGTGCAGGTCTGAATCGAGACAAGATACTAAAAAAGGCAATCGAGCGCGGTATAGTCGCGCCCGACGAGACCTTAACCACCGAGCAAATCAATGAACTGATTTTCCGTGCAGGTTTTTCTACGGCTGATGTCGTGAGCGATGTCTCGGGACGTGGTGTCGGCATGGATGTGGTGCGAAAGAATATCCGATCGCTGGGTGGCACAATCGAGATTCAATCAGAGCTCGGTATAGGTAGTACATTTACCATTCGTTTACCACTAACGCTTGCAATACTGGATGGACAATTGGTGAAGGTCGGTAGCGAAACATATATTGTGCCTCTCGTTTCAATTATCGAGTCCTTGCAGGTTAAGGGTGAGACCGTGAATTCGATATCCGGCAGGGGCGAGGTCTATAAACTACGAGAGGAATATATTCCAATTGTGCGCCTTAGTGATTTATTCGGTATTGAAGCACTTGCAAAAAATTTGCGGGAAGGTCTGCTGGTAGTGGTTGAGGCAGACGGCAAGAAGGTTGCCGTATTTGTTGATGATCTGCTGGGGCAGCAGCAGGTGGTGATTAAGAGTCTGGAGTCTAATTTTAAACGAGTTGATGGCCTGTCCGGTGCAACAATACTAGGTGATGGTACTGTTGCATTGATTCTGGATGTAAGCGGGTTATCTGATCTGTACAAAAGGCAGATGGTAGATCAACACAATGTAGTCAAGTTACGCCGTGATGATGTGGCTGCGTAAGGAGCAGGGGAAATGGCAGAAATAGCACAGACAAGCAACACGAATGATCTGGTTGGTATGCGAGATGCGCAGCAGTTCCTTACCTTTATGTTGGCTGGCGAAGAATATGGTGTCGATATCCTGCGAGTGCAGGAGATTAAGGGCTGGGATAGCGTTACCAAAATTCCAAATACCCCCGCGTACATTCGTGGTGTGATTAATCTCCGAGGTACTATCGTTCCGATTATCGATCTGCGCCTTCGTTTCGGTCTCGACCATCTTGATTATGGCCCGACAACCGTCGTAGTGGTACTCAAGGTTATTGGAGTCGAGGGCAAGAGTAGAATTATGGGTGTGGTCGTCGATGGTGTATCAGATGTTTACAACATCTCAGATAACGAATTAAAGCCGGCGCCAGATTTTGGTTCCGCCGTCGATACCGAGTTTGTGAAAGGATTGGCCACTGTCAATGACAAGATGGTGATAATACTTGAAATCGATCAGATGTTGAATTCGGCGGAGCTGGCAGTAGTGGATACTGCCGCAAGCCATCAGTAAAGGTGTAAATAGGTTCGCATGCGCATGATTGCAGTGATTAACCAGAAAGGTGGAGTAGGTAAGACCACGACCACCATGAACCTTGCCCATGCCCTGGCTCGGGGTGGCAAGCGTATTCTGGTTCTGGATCTCGATCCTCAAGCCAATCTTACTCTTGCGCTCGGCAAGACCGATCACCCCGCAGGTATAGGTGATGTTTTCATGGATGGTGGTGATGTTCGCGAGGTGATCCTGAATGCGCGTGAGAATCTGGATTTGATCCCGGCTGGAGATCGTCTGGCGGAATTTGAATACCATGCTGGTGGTGCCGAGCGTGGATTTAAATTACATAAGGTCCTTGATGGTAAGGTCGATGCCTATGACTTCGTAATGGTGGATTGCCCTCCTTCATCCGGTATCCTGGGTATGAATGCATTGCTGGCTACGAAAGAGGTGTTGATACCCGTATCAGGTGATTTCTTTGCCTTACAAGGTCTCTCCCGCATGATGAATATATTTGAATACATTGAGGGCACACTCAAGCGTGAGACTCGTAAGTGGGTGGTGCTGACGCGATTCCAGGAGCGACGTCGTTTGGCGCGGGATGTAAAAGAAAAATTAGTGAATTATTTTCCAAAACAGGTGTTATTTACACCTATCAGGGAGAACGTGGCCCTGACAGAGAGCCCGGGGTTCGGACAAACGATCTTTGACTATCGTGAACGTAGCGCAGGAGCGAAGGATTATCTGGAGCTTGCAACGGATCTGCTCGAACAACGAGTTCATCACTAGTAGGTCTTGGGTGGAATATGCAAACTGATATGGGTGTTTTATTACAGATATTGTTGGACGAGGTTCTTGCCGGACTGGCCTGGGCTGGTTGAATGTAAGAATGAGGCGGTGATAAATGGCAAAAAATAACAAATTAGGCTTCGACCCTTTGGCCTGGATGCATGGGGGCGCGGATGCCGGTAATTCTGACTCTGCGTCAGACGATGTGGTGGACGTTGGTGAGTCCCACCCTCTTGGTTTGAATGTAAAACTGTTAGAGGACAGTTTTAATGCCCTGGCACCGCAGGCGGAGGTTCTGGTTGCTCGTTTCTATGAAGAATTATTCGCGGCCTATCCACAGGTAATCCCGTTATTCGAGAATACGGAGCCGGCACAACAGCAAAAGAAGTTATTGGCAGCGCTCAAGCTCGTCATCGCCAATTTGAGAAATACCGATGCACTTGCCAATGCGCTGACTACGCTGGGTGAGCGCCATCATGGTTATGGTGCGCTTCCGGCACACTATCCGGCCGTGGCCAAGACCCTGATGGGTGTGATGGCAGAACTTGCGGGTGACCTTTGGACCGTTGAGGTCAATGACGCCTGGAGTGATGCACTCAATGTGGTGGCAAAAGTGATGTTGAAGGCCTATC
>JAHEDA010000327.1 GCA_024641445.1 Gammaproteobacteria bacterium | reverse complement strand
TGGGCCTATTCATTCTTTACCCTGGTCATTATCACGGCGGGGCTCTCCCAACTTTATTTAGGTCTACTCCCCTTTTCACTCTTGATCGGTGGGTTGCTGTTGGGCCTGGCCTGGATCGCCGTGCTCGGTATTGCCTATCGACGCCATAGCCATGAGACCCGTGTCCCCCCACGCAGTGTCCTGCTCTGGTTTGGTCTGCTGGCACTGTTGGAAGTAGTTTACGCGGCGAGCCATACCATGCCGCCGCCGCTGCACACCGTTAGACAGTCCACTACGCCGATTAGTGCGAGCTATTGGAACAAGGAGGGTTGGCGACAACTCCCTGCCATGCGTGATGATCTGCGTCACCACGATGACCAGCCGTTCAATCTACAGATCGCCAGTGACAAAAGTACGCTACGACAGTTTTTTACCGCCAATCACTGGCGGCCTTGCACCGGGCTGAGCCTGACCACGTCCATGCAGTGGTTGGCGCCCAGTCCCGATGTCATGGGACTACCGATCCTGTCGCAGGTGCATGCGGATCGCTATCAGGCCGCGTGTTACTCCAAACAGGAACACCCGGACTCCCCCCTGTTGGTGGTACGCCTGTGGCGGTCTGGCTATTCGCTCAAACGCGACACCCGGGAGATACCGATATGGGTGGGCAACATCTCACAACTAGCGACCATTCAACTCGGGATGATGAGCTATCTGCGGACCAACCCGGACTACACCGGCCTCACCGAGTATATGCAAACCGGTCCGACATCCTGGCAGGCGGTCATACGCCAACGCGAGCTGGCACAGATCAAATCAGCGAAGTGGAAAGGCCGAGTGGTGCTGATCGCACCAAGGGATTGGTTGTCTAACCGTTGAGATTTAACCGTGCAATGGCGGCGCCCACTGCGCGCAGACGGGCCTGCGGATCTGCGATGTGCAAAATGGCCTGCTTCTCATCCAGCGGTAGCGGTAGTAATTCCGTCAGGCGTGCGCACACCCAACCCGCCTCGGTATATTGCTCGGGCAAGGTGGTGTGGGGCGGCCCCAATTGCGCCATGATGCGACGCAGCAACACCTCCAATGCATGATACTCCTTGGGCAGTTCCAGTTCCGGCATCGGTTCAAGTACCTCCACCTCGGCCATCAGGAGCTGGTTCGGCTCGACCCAATGGGAATGAACCAGAAATCGCTGTTGCCCGCGCAGGGTCACACCCAGCAGGCCATCGGTGCGGCGATTCCAGTAGCTGATCTCGCAGAGGGTACCAATACTGTGTGGCTCGGCGGCGGTGCCGATCTCATCACCATTTTTGATCAGCACCACACCTATACCGGTGTCGGTACGCAGACACTTGCTCACCATATCGAGATAACGCGGTTCAAAGATACGTAGCGGTAAGGCACCGCCAGGAAACAATACGGCATTGAGTGGGAACAGAGGGATGGTGATCAACCCCGTCTGTACGCTTGGGGGGGCATCAATTTCCATGTCGATTAGTCTTCATGTGCGGGTCCACCTCTCTTCCTTATAGTGCTTTTACTCTTCCGGTGCAAACCGTGGAAAGTCCTCCAGGCCCCAGCGCGGTACCAGGGTCTGGTCGACGCCCAGTTGGTCCAGGGTGCGGGCGACGATGAAATCCACCAATTCCATGATGCGTGTCGGGCGGTGATAGAAACCGGGATTGGCGGGCAAAATGGTCACGCCAAGTCGCGCCAGCTTGAGCATGTTCTCCAGATGGATCGCGGAAAACGGTGTCTCGCGTGGCACCAGGATAAGACGACGCCCCTCTTTGATCATCACATCTGCCGCGCGTTCGATAAGGTTGTCACTATTACCCTGAGCGATTGCGGCGAGCGTACCGGTAGTGCAAGGACACACCACCATGGCCGCGGCACGATGCGAGCCACTCGCCACCGGCGCAGTCCACTCCTCGCGGCTGTATACCTCCAACAGATTCGGATCGGTGCCAAAACGGGTGCTGAAGAAGCTGCGCATCTCTTCCGGGCGGGCGGGGATAGACCAGTCGGTCTCGGTGGCGAGGACTAATTGAGCGGCCTTGGAATATAGAAGATAAACCGGACGCCCAGCGCGTAATAAACACTCCAGCAGGCGCAGACCGTAGAGTGAACCGGAGGCACCGGTAAAGGCCAGAATGATCGGCGTGATGGGCATGGGCCTACTTTTGCGCTAACGCAGTTAACAGGCGTGCATGGATATTCTCGAAGCCACCGTTACTCATCACCAGGATATGATCGCCGGGACATGCGGCGGCAACGATCTCATCAATAATAGACTGTACCGTGGCACTAAGATGCCCTTTATCCCCCAGGCCCTGCCTGACTTTGCTCAGGTCCCAGCCCAGATTGGCGGGCTGATACAGGTAGACACTGTCCGCCGCCTGTAGGCTGGGGGCGAGGGTCTCGGCGTGCACCCCCATGCGCATGGTATTCGAGCGGGGTTCAAGGACAGCGATAATACGCGCCGCGCCTACCCGTTGGCGCAGACCATCGAGGGTGGTGGCAAGGGCCGTCGGGTGGTGGGCAAAATCATCGTATACCGTGATCTCATTGACCACACCACGCACCTCCATGCGTCGTTTGATGCCCTTGAAACCCGCGAGACTCGCCAGCGCATTTTCCACCGGAATCCCAACATGACGCGCAGCGGCAATGGCGGCGAGGGCGTTCATCATGTTGTGCCGCCCCATGAGCGACCAGCTCGCCTCACCGTATGAACGGCCCTGATAACTCACCTTAAACCGGCTGCAATCGGCATGGGTAGGCTCGGCCTGCCACCCCTCGGCCTCGGCATCAAAATACTCCACCGGTGTCCAGCAACCACGTTGCAGCACATCGGCAAGGTTGGTATCCGTCTTCGGGGCGACAATGAGGCCATTACGCGGGATAATGCGCACCAGGTGGTGAAACTGTTTTTTGATCGCCTCCAGGTCGGGGAATATGTCGGCGTGGTCAAACTCCAGGTTATTCAGTATCGCGGTGCGGGGGCGGTAGTGGACAAACTTGGAGCGCTTGTCGAAAAAGGCCGTGTCGTACTCGTCGGCCTCCACCACAAAGAAGGGTGTGTCACCCGCACGCGCGGAGACACCAAAATTCTCCGGCACACCACCGATGAGAAATCCAGGCGCCAGACCGTTGTCCTGTAACAGCCACGCCAACAGGCTGGAGGTGGTG
>JAHEDA010000326.1 GCA_024641445.1 Gammaproteobacteria bacterium | reverse complement strand
TACCATAGGGAGACTCTTCCAGAATTTTCTCCACAGCCTTCTTCCAACGCTTATTGGCATTGTTGCAAAGGATGTGGGTGGGTTCTGCGCCGAGTTCGAGCAGGAACTTGGTCATACCCATGACGAAGTCCGGATCACCCCAGAGTGCATACTTCTTACCGTGCATCCAGGTATGGGAGTCCGTGATCATATCGACCAGACGACCGCGCTCTTTTTCCAGCGAGGCCGGGATCGGCTTACCGGTGATCTCAGAGACCTTCATCAGGAATTCATCGGTCCAGTTCAGCCCCATGGGGATGTTGATCTTGGGAGTCTCATGCTTCCAGGTATTTTTGACATACTTGGTGGATTTCTCCGACTGCCAGGCCTGCAGGAACAGGGTGTCCTTGGCGTTCGGGGCATCCTGTACTTGCTCGATGGTGGTGCCACCGGCATACATACGGAAGGTACCATCGGCCGGGGTGTCCAGCACCTCTTCCGGATCAGACAGCATGGTGTAATCGACATCCATCTCTTTCAACATGCGCTTGATGACACGGAAGTTACCCAGGTAGGTTTCGAAGCCTGGCACAACATTGATCTTGCCGTTGCTGCCAATTTCCTTGCCTTCCATGTAATTCAGGGTGAAGTAACGCGCGATACCCTCAAACATATTGTCCCAGCCAGTAACGTGGCTGCCGACGAAGCTCGGGGTATGTGCGAAAGGTGTCGGATATTCCTGTGGAACGCGACCATCTTTCTTGGCATTGCCAATGAAGGCGTTGAGGTCGTCACCAATTACCTCGGCCATACAGGTGGTCGATACGGCGATCATCTTCGGCTTGTAGAGTGCCTTCGCATTCTCCAGACCCGCAAACATGTTCTTCTGGCCACCGAATACGGCGGCGTCTTCTGTCATCGAATCAGAGACACAGGAGATCGGCTCTTTGAAGTGACGGTTAAAGTAGGTACGGAAATACGCTACGCAACCCTGTGAACCGTGAACATAGGGCATGGTCTCTTCAAAACCCAATGCACACAGTACGGCACCCAGTGGCTGACAGGCCTTGGCTGGATTGATAGTCACGGCCTCACGGGCGAAATTGAGTTCTTTATATTCCATTGTTGTCGTCCACTCAAAGACCTCATCGATCTTTTCCTTGGGATGACACTCTTCATAGTTGGCCTTCTTATTGGCCAGATTTTCTTTGTACTCATCCTCTCTAAAAAGAGGATAACTGGGTTTGATGTTATCGACTGACTGACTCATTTTAAAACCTCCTGCCGCGCCACTAATCTGTGAACAGACGGCTTGCGAGTGTTTATAAGTCCCCGGGGGCAAAACACCCGGGGCGACTGGTTAGGCGCTAGCGGCCATCTTGGTGCCTTCGGCCTCCTCATCCTTCTTCCAGGGTGCCTTGATGGCGCCCCAGCATGGATTGTTCAGGGTCATATCCATGTCACGGGCGAAGATGGCAAAGCCGTCATAGCCGTGATAAGGACCTGAATAATCCCAGGAATGCATCTGGCGGAAAGGAATACCCATCTTCTGGAAGATGTACTTTTCCTTGATACCAGAGCCGATGAGGTCAGGCTTGATCGCCTTGACGAATTCTTCGAACTCGTAGCCGGTCACATCATCATAAAGCAGGGTTGCATTACCCATTTCCTTGATGGTGCGATCGTAGTCGTCGTTGTGGCCGAACTCATAACCCGTACCAACCACTTCCATACCCAGGTCTTCATAGGCACCGATAGTGTGGCGAGGACGCAGACCACCAACGAACAACATGACGCGCTTGCCTTCCAGACGTGGACGATACTTGGCAATAACTGCCTCGTATTCGGCCTTGTAGCGCTCGATAACACGCTCGGCACCCTCTTTGATCTTGTCATCAAAGAATGAAGCAATCTTGCGCAGACTCTCGGCAATCTTGCTGGGGCCAAAGAAGTTATACTCAACCCATGGAATCCCATACTTCTCTTCCATGTGGCGAGAAATGTAGTTCATCGAGCGATAACAATGCACCAGATTGAGTTTGACCTTGGGGGTCAGCTCGATCTCGGACAGGGTACCGTCGCCGGACCACTGGGCAACCACGCGCAGACCCATTTCTTCCAACAGGGTGCGTGATGACCATGCGTCACCGCCGATGTTGTAGTCACCGATAATGGAGATATCGTACGGTGTAGTCTGGAAACTGTTGTCTTCATCACGTGCGCCCAGGACCCAATCACGGATAGAGTCATTGGCGAGGTGGTGACCCAGAGACTGAGACACACCGCGGAAACCTTCACAACGTACCGGAACCACTGGCTTGTTGATTTCCTTGTTCTTCTTCTTGGAGACGGCTTCGATATCGTCACCGATCAGACCAATCGGACACTCGGACTGGATACTGATACCCTTGTTCAGCGGGAACAGTTGGTCGATCTCGCTGATGGTCTTATCCAGTTTCTTGTCACCGCCGAATACGATGTCCTTCTCCTGGAAGTCCGTGGTGAAGTTCATGGTCACGAAAGTGTTGACACCGGTAGTGCCGATATAATAGTTACGGCGACCGGCGCGGGAATACTGACCGCAACCCACCGGACCGTGAGAGATGTGGATCATGTCCTTGATAGGACCCCATACCACACCCTTGGAACCTGCATAGGCACAACCGCGAATGGTCATTACACCCGGCAAGGATTTCTTGTTGGAGGTAATGCACTTCTTGGATTGCTCCAGGCTTGTATCATTTACCGCCAGGTGTTTGCGGCGGCTTTCTTTTGCTTCTTCAGGATAAACCTCCAGCACCTCCTGGATGAGGGCCTCGGTTTCTTCACGCGTTAAACCAGACATGTCACTCTCCTTTCGTCGCCACTAATCTGTGGACGAACGTTTAACAGAGTAAGAACAATCGCTTGTCCCCGTTTATAAACGGTTACCGGCCGCAGCCGGTAACCATATGCATCATTACGCAGTTGCAACCTCATCGGCAGCGGTCTTGCCAACGATGGACTCGTCTTCCTCTTCGAGGATACCGAAGTTCATCATCAGTTCTTCCAGCTGATCCATCGTGATCGGCGTTGGGATAACAAGATTCTTGTTGTTGATGATCTTGTTAGCCAGGGCGCGGTATTCGTCAGCCTGTGGGGCCTTCGGGTTATATTCGATAACCGTCATACGACGAATTTCTGCACGCTGAACCTCG
>JAHEDA010000325.1 GCA_024641445.1 Gammaproteobacteria bacterium | reverse complement strand
TACCAGCAATGGTTCGCTGTTTAATGCATGGCTCAATAGGTATAGAGCCGAAAGATGAAAACCAACGAGGTAAAATTGGTGAAATTGTTCAGTTAGCCGCACAAACCCAAAGTTTAAAAGTCTAGCAATGAATGGGGTACGTTTTGAAGTGTCCCCTCAGGAAGTAGCAGGCAATGTCTTTCTTTCATGTATGCTGAGTCCAGAAAAACCGTAAAATGTACGTAACAATCGCTTGGTGCGGGACCACCTAACTGCTCCACTCCGCCAGGCGGTCCCGCAAGCAAGCGTTAATCGCTCAAAGTCTTTTTTATTTTATGCGCTAATCATAATTCATATACTCAATCTCTGGTGTACCGCATGCAACTGTTCGATACCCACTGCCACCTTGATGTCGAGGAATTCGACGAAGATCGGAATGAGGTATTGGCGCGTTCACGCGATGCCGGGGTCACGCACATCCTGGTGCCGGCGGTAACGGCGCAGGCCTGGGGATATTTAATTACATTTTGTGCCAGTGAGCCAGGGTTGCATCCAGCATTAGGGATGCACCCCATCTATATCGATCAACACACGGATGAACATCTCCAGCAACTCGAACAACGTATCGCTGAGACAAGACCTAGCGCCGTGGGCGAGATCGGCCTCGATTATTTTGTGGAAGGTCTGGATCGTGAACGGCAGCAGGTGTTATTCGAGGCACAGCTGGTGATCGCGCGCGAGGCCGGCTTGCCGGTGGTGCTGCACGTGCGCAAGTCGCATGATCAGGTCTTGCAAACGTTGAGGCGTATCAAGGTAAAGGGCGGTATCTCGCACGCCTTCAATGGCAGCCTGCAACAAGCCCAGCAATACATCGACCTGGGCTTTAAGCTAGGCTTCGGCGGTATGCTGACGTATGAACGCTCTAACAAGTTGCGCAAGCTGGCGAAGGAATTGCCCATGGAGTCTATCGTATTGGAGACGGATGCACCGGATATGACCGTGGCCAGTCATCGGGGTGAGCGGAATAGCCCAGAGTATCTGCCGGAGTGTCTGGCGGCACTGGCTGAGGTGCGTGGTGAATCACTGGAATATGTAGCCGAGCAAACGATAAAAAATGCGTTCGCAGTGTTGGGACTTTAAGCGCTTAGTTTGGGATGGTACCTTTTATTGTATCCCCTCTCCCGGAGGGAGAGGGGAATGTTCGGTAGATACCGTCTTGGTGCAGCAGTTTAGATATAGTACCAGGCTGTTCATACACCCTCTCCCTCCGGGAGAGGGCGGGGTGAGGGGGTAAAAACTACCATTTCGAAATGCTTAATTTTGGTTCGATCAGAAGTCTATAAGCCGGGTAAATGAATCCACATATGAACGAGAGCACCTACAGCAAACGCTTTGCCGGGATCGCCCGTCTCTACGGCACCGATGCCCTGCCGATTCTGCAGGCCATGCACGTATGTGTGGTAGGACTGGGTGGTGTCGGTTCATGGGCGGTGGAGGCATTGGCGCGTAGCGGTGTGGGTACGCTCACGCTGATCGATTTCGACACCGTGGCCGAGAGCAATACTAATCGCCAGTTACATGCACTCACCGAGACCCTGGGGGAAAAGAAACATGCCGTATTGGCACGGCGCATTCATGGCATCAACCCCGAGTGCACGGTGCACATCATCGATGACTTCATCAACATGGAGACGCTGAAGGAGTATTTATCACCCACGCGTGGTTATAGCTATGTCATTGATGCCATCGACAGCATTACCTTTAAGGCGGCGATGGTGTATTCCTGCAAGCGCAGTAAGATCCCGGTGATCTCGACCGGTGGGGCAGGAGGTTTGACGGACCCAACCGCCATCACCATTCGCGACCTCAGCCGCACGGAACACGATCCTCTTGCGGCAAAGGTACGTTCCATGTTGCGCGATAAATATAACTGGACCCGCAACCCCCGGCGTTACTTCGGGGTGGAGTGTGTCTACTCCACCCAACAACAGGCCTACCCCAAGGCGGATGGTAGCGTCGGGCTCGAAAAGCCCGGTATCCACGGCGTGCACCTGGACTGTCACATGGGTTATGGCTCGGCGAGTTTTGTGACGGGCGCGTTTGGTTTTGCCGCCGCCGCTCGAGTGATTGAAAGACACTTGCAACAACAGCGCCTAAGTATAAAGTGAGTAAGCGAAAATCATTCTGGCCACTTGTGACGGTGGGGTCGCCGTGGCACCATCCAGCCCGACATGCATGAAATTCAATAAAATCGAGAAAGGGAGGTTCAGAATATGTCCAAGAGATTAGACCGACTGACTTACTTGCTATTTGGTGCGTTGTTATTACCGGGAATTGCAGGTGCCGCTCAAGATAGTGATGAGAGTGCCGCACCACTGCGGGTGATGACGCAGAATCTTTATGTCGGTGGTGATTTTACCCGCATAGTGAATGCATTGACGCAGGCGAGTGAGCCCGTACCTGTCGCTGTGGCGACTACCCTGCAAATCATCAATGCCACCAACTTTACCGAGCGGGCGATGGCGATTGCCAGCGAGATCAAACGCAAGCAGCCTGACGTGGTGGCACTACAGGAAGTCTCCTTACTCCGCACGCAGTTCCCCAGCGATTACATGCTGGGTAACCCGACCAAGGCCGACACCGTATTGTATGACTATCTGGATCTGCTCATGGCGGCGCTAGAGGCACAAGGCCTGCATTATCAAGTCGCCTCGACAGTGCAGGAGGCAGACGTGGAGGCCCCTGCGTTCATCGGGTTTGACCCGCTTGGGAATCCGATGTTGATGGACGTGCGTTTGACCGACCGTGACGTGATCCTCACGCGAAAATCAGTCAAGACCTCTCACCCACAGGCCACAAACTATTCGGTTAATTTACAGATACCCGGCCCGGTTGGTGTGATTGAATTTACGCGCGGATATACCTCCATTGATGCCGAGGTCCGTGGCAAGACCTATCACATCGTAAATACCCATCTGGAAACACCCGGCCCGGGTTTGATTAGCGCTATTCAGTCGCTGCAAGCGAATGAGCTTGCGAACAAGCTGATGGGCGAGTCATTGCCGGTAGTGTTGCTGGGTGACCTCAATTCGGTACCTACCGACGTGATCGATCCCGTAACGGGCATAGTGCCGCCGTACCAGGTGTTGAGTCTGTATGGGTTTAGTGATGCCTGGCTGTTGGCGGAGAATACTGTACCC